>SCTE01000001.1 GCA_004298915.1 Chloroflexota bacterium
GGCACCGGCACGCAATCATGCACCAGCGCGTGGCCGCCGCGCGCCGGGCATCGTGGGGAGCCCTGCTTCGCGATCGGGGCGGCCAGGGTGCCTCCCGGCTCAGTGCCTGGTGTCGTCCAGCCGCTTCAGGATGTTCGACTCGAGCTGGAGGATTCGCTGCTCGAGGGCCTCCACCCGCTCCAGGATCTCGCGGTTGCCGAGCAGGAGCTGTTCGTTCTGCTTCTCCTCGATGTCGGCCTCGGCGGCCGCGTGCTCGAGGGTCATCCGATCGCGGATGGCGGCTCGATTGCTGGCCAGGAGGATCAATGGCGCGGCGTAGGCGGCCTGGGTCGAGAACGCCAGGTTCAGGAAGATGAACGGGTACAGGTCGAAGTGGAAGAACATCACCGTGTTGCCGATGACCCACAGGGCCACGATCACGGTCTGGATCCCGATGAACGTCCAGCTGCCCATGAAGGTCGTCACGGCGTCTGCGATCCGGGCGGAGCGAGGGGCATCGTCGACCATCGTGCGATTGACCGCATGACGATGGACCTGCCGCGATTTCGTGCTCATGCTGCGACTCCCTGGCAATCGACCGACGCGCGGACGATACGCGCTTGGACCCGAGTCGGCCGGGCGCGAAGTCGAGCGCTCCCTCGACGTGTCGATTCACGCGTTTCGCGTTCGTCGTACCGGTAAGCGGCGGCAGACGACCGCGGCACCCGAGCTCCGGAAAGAGGTCAGCGGAATGGCAAATTACGTACTCGTGTACCACGGCGGCGCGATGCCGGAGTCCCCGGAAGAAGGGGCCAAGGTCATGCAGGCATGGACCGACTGGTTCGGGAAGCTCGGCGACGCGCTCGTCGACGGCGGGAACCCGGCGTCGAAGACTCGCCGCATCTCGGCCAGCGGAGCCGTGAGCGACGACGCGGCCGGCCCGTCCGGCTACAGCATCCTCAAGGCCGACTCGCTCGACGCCGCCGTCGAGCTGGCCAAGGGCTGCCCGGTCCTTGCCGGGGGCGCCTCCATCCAGGTCGTGGAGACGTTCAACGCGATGTAGATCCCTGGTCACCGGGTGGCGGATCGGGCCGATCTCGGTCAACGATTGCGCCGCCCGGTACCCCCGCCGGTCATTGGCGTCACACTGGCGCTGATGACGAAGGAACTGCCGGTCAAACGGGTCCCGCGGCGCATCGCCGAGACCCCTCCTGAGCATGCGATGCCGGCCGCCGACACCCTTGCGGCCCCTGAAGGTCACCAGGTGCTCGCTGCGCCCGACGAGGTCGCGGCCGAGGACGGCTTCGCCGCCCTCGGTGTCGGCGAGCCACTCCTCGCGACCCTTGCCGGCCTCGGCTACGAGGAGCCGACCCCGATCCAGCGCGAGGCCATTCCGCTCCTCCTGGCCGGTCGCGACCTGCTCGCCCAGGCGCCGACGGGGACCGGCAAGACCGCCGCGTTCGCCCTCCCGATCCTGGCCGGTCTCGATGCGGGCCGCCCGTCCGGCGGGCCTCCCTCGGCGCTCGTCGTCGTTCCGACGCGTGAGCTCGCCATGCAGGTTGCCGAGGCCTTCCAGAGCTACGGGCGCGCGCTCGGGCTGCGGGTCGTGCCGGTCTACGGCGGCCAGCCGATCCACCAGCAGCTGCGGGGCCTCGGCCGCGGCGTCGATGTCGTTGTCGCGACCCCAGGCCGCGCGGTCGACCACCTGTCGCGGAGGAGCCTGAACCTCGGGAGTGTCCGGGTCGTGGTCCTCGACGAGGCCGACGAGATGCTGGACATGGGGTTTGCCGAAGACCTCGACACGATCCTCGCAGCCACGCCTCCGGAGCGGCAGACGGTTCTGTTCTCGGCGACGATCTCGCCGACCATCGCGAAGATCGCACGGCGCCACCTGCGGGAGCCGGCGCGCGTGAGCGTGCACGCCGAGCACGGCACCCGCGATGGCGTCGCCCGGGTCCGCCAGACGGCCTACGTGGTCCGTCGCCCGGACAAGCTCGCCGCGCTGTGCCGGATCCTGGATGTCGAGGACCCGACCTCGGCGCTCGTCTTCGCCCGGACCCGTGGCGAGGTGGACGACCTCGCCCAGGCGCTGAGCGGCCGGGGTCACGATGCCGGCGCACTCCACGGCGGCCTCGCCCAGGAATCGCGTGACCGGATGATGGGCCGGTTCCGGGACGGCTCGCTCGACGTGCTCGTGGCGACCGACGTCGCCGCCCGTGGTCTGGACATCGATCACGTGAGCCATGTCGTCAACTACGACGTGCCATCCGATCCCGACCAGTACGTCCATCGCATCGGCCGGACGGGACGAGCCGGACGGGACGGCGTCGCGATCACGCTCGTCGAGCCACGCGAGCACCGCCTCCTTCGGAACATCGAGACCGCGACACGGACGAAGCTGCTGATCGAGCGGTTGCCGACGGTTGCCGACCTTCGGGAGCGCCGGGCCGAGGTGACCCGCGGGAACCTGCGCGAGGCGCTCCTGGCCGGCGGCCACGATCGGTTCCGTGGGGTCGTCGAACCGCTCAGCGAGGAATTCGACCTCGTCGACATCGCCCTGGCCGCCGTCTCGCTCGTCGACGGGGCGGCCGGCTCGGCGGCCGACGAGGTGGAGCTCGCGCCGGCCTTCCTCAACGAGCAGGGTGGTCATCGGCCTAGCGCTGGCGGCCCGCCGGGAGCGCGATTCGGCAAGCGGCCACCCGAGCCCGGCCGCCCGGGGCCGGGTCATCGGGCGGGCGAGTCGTTCACGCCCCCCCGCGGATCGCGCGGTGGTCGAGCGGATTCACGCCCGGCGCCCCAGAGTCGTCTTGGTCCGCGCGGTGCCCGGCCATCAGGGCCGATGCACCCGTCCGTGCCCGACGGCGACTGGGTCCAGCTGTGGGTCGGTGGCGGCCGACGGGCGGGGCTCCGGCCGGGCGACCTCGTCGGCGCGATCGCCAACGAGGCCGGCGTGCCGGGCTCGGTCGTCGGCGCGATCCAGATCTTCGACGACTTCGCGCTCGTCGACGTCCAGTCAGCCGTCGTCGATGGCGTGGCCGACGCCCTGCGCCGGGCGCGGATCCGGGGCCAGCAGGTGGCGGTCAGGCGCGAACGGCCGGGCTGACACGCGTCAGCGCATCGAGCCGCCGGCCAACCGGTCGCGACGGTCGAGGAGATAGCTGGTCCCGGTCAGGCCGATCCCGATGAGGACGACTCGATCGCTCGAACATCCGTCCCGTGCCTGGTCCCGGCGCCTGATCAACGGGGGGGGACAGCACGAGGGGCGGGCCGAAGCCCGCCCCTCGAAATGGCGATCGCTGAGGCTCAGGAGGGCACGTACGCCCCGAGCTGGGTGACCACGCTGTTCGAGACGACCCCGGTACCACCGGCAACGACGATCCGGAACGGCTGGAGCCGGCTGAGCTCGCCTGTGGTCTCGGCCGAGAGCGACGAGCCGGTCAACAGGACCGGGCCGCCGAGTCGGCCGGCGGCCGCCGCAGCGCTGAGGGCATCCGGGAAGTTCGCACCCGTGGCCACGTAGACCACCGGTGCACCCGGCACGAACGTCTTGGCGCTGATATCGGCTGCCGTCGCGTACCGATTGACGCCCCACTGGCGGGTGACAGTTCCGGACGTGAAGGCGGCGAGCTGGGTCATGACCGTATCGGACACGACAGCCGCGCCGCCGGCCACGACGATTCGACCGGGTGCGAGGCGGGTCAGTTCGGCCTGGATCGACGCCGGAATGGATGTCGAGCGGACGAGCAACACTGGCCCGCCGAGTCGACCGGCGGCTCCGGCCGCGGCAAGGGCATCGGGGAAGTTCTCGCCGGTGGCAACGTAGGCGACCGCGACCCCTGGCGAGAACGACTTCGCGCTGATATCGGCCGCCGTGGCGTACCGGTCGGCACCCCATTGACGCGTCACGGGGCCGGTCGTGTAGGCGTCGAGGGCCGTCAGGACGGCATTCGAGACCACGCCGGATCCACCCGCGACGACGATGCTGCCCGGGTTCAAGCGGGTGAGTTCCGCCGCGGTTGCACTCGGGATGCCGGTTGCGGTGACGAGCAGGACCGAACCACCGAGGTGCGCCGCCGATGCGGCGGCTGCGAGCGCGTCCGGATAGTTGAGGCCGGTGGCGACATACACGACGCTCGGGCCGGCCGGCA
>SCTE01000067.1 GCA_004298915.1 Chloroflexota bacterium
CGTCGGGAACCACGCTCGCGGTGATCGGCGGCGGGCACGGACGCCTGTCGCCCGTCGCCCACGATCGACTGGCCGCGGCGATCGTCGAACACGGTGGCGCGGTCGTCTCCGAGCACGCACCGCGAACCCAACCCTCGCGGGGGACGTTTCCGCGGCGCAACCGGATCATCAGCGGGCTGGCCGACGCGGTGATCGTCGTCGAGGCCGGTACGCGCAGTGGCGCGCTGCTCACCGCCGCGTGGGCCATGGAACAGGGCCGCGAGTGCTTCTTCGTGCCGGGCAGCATCGAGGCGCCCGAATCGGCGGGCTGTCTCGCCTGGTTGCGTGACTTCGGCGGCGTCGCCCGAATCGTGGCCGGCGTGCCGCAACTGCTGGAGGACCTCGGACTGGCCGGAAGTGCCGCTTTCGCGACCGCGTCCGGCGATGGCTCGGGCAACGACGCCGACATGATCGCGGGCCGTGGCCTCCGGCCGCCCCGGCACGACCTCCTCGGTCCGTCCGTCGATGCCGTCGCCATGGACCTGCCGGCCCGAGAGGCGGCGCTGGTGCGTGCTCTCGCGGCCGGTGCGACGACGGCCGACGAGCTCGCCGCCCTCACGGGATTGCCCATCGGCGCGGTCCTGGCTGGCCTGACGGTTCTCGAGGGCCGGAGCATCGTGACCGGCACGTACGGGCGCTACGCGTTCTCGACCAGCGGTCCGTCAGTCGAGCCCGGTTGATCGGGGCGTCAGGCGCCGCGCCTCCGATCCCCCGACCGCCGCGGCGGACGAGGCCTGTGCCGATCCGGAGCTCCCGGGGTGGCAGGATCGGCACATCGTGCTATCCTGCCGCCGGCTGCGAGCAGTGCAGCCGACAGCCGCACGATGCCGCCGTCCCAGCGATCGAGCCAGGAGACTGTCCGTATTGCATAAAGTCCTCGCGACCATCCTCGCCGTCCCGATCCTCGTCCTGGTCTATGCCGGGACCCTGATCCGGCGAGCGGATCGTCGCCACGCCGTGACCGCGCTGGTGGCCCTCGGCCTGACCGGCGTCCTCGTTGCCACGGCCATCCGCCCGGCGCCGGCGACCGGCACGCTTCCGTCGCGCCCGTCCGCGGTCGATCCGGCCGAATTCACGCCGATTGTCGAGACGGACGAGTCGCCCTCGGCGGCCATCACCATCACGTTCCCGCAGGCGATGAATACGTCCAGCGTCGAGCGCCTCGTGCATGTCGAACCGGCGACCTCGGTCGCGTTCGGGTGGGACGACTCCGCGACGCTCCTTACGATCACGCCGCGCGACGCCTGGGCCCACGGCACCATCCACACCGTGACGGTCGAGGCCGGCGCGCTCGATGCCACCGGCCGACCGCTCGGCCACGAGATCCGCTCGGCGTTCGTGACCCGTGACGCCACGACGGCGGCCATCTCCGCCACCGGGTTGGTCGCGGGTTCGGCGACCGCCGGCAGCCACGTCCTGATCCAGTTCAGCGGCCCGGTCGACGCCTCGACGGTCGCGCTCGTCACCGACCCCGAGATCGCCGGCAGCATCGGCGTCGCGGCCGGCTCGACCGCGGAGCATCCTGCCTTCGAGTTCATCCCGTCCGCGCCGCTTCCAGGTGGCGTGGCCATCACGCTCGCGCTGGGCGCCGGCGTCCGGGACGCGGACGGCGGCACGATCGACGCCGCGCCGACCACGATCAAGACCGCAGCCGCCCCGACCGTCGTCCGCTTCCGTCCGAAGGCCGGAACCTCGGGCGTCGGCTGGAGCCAGACGCTGTCGGTCCGCTTCACCGAGGCGATGGACCATGCATCGACCGAGGCAGCCTGGACCGCGACGCAGGGCGGCAAGGCCATCGCGGGATCGTTCAGCTGGGCCGAGGGCGATACCGTCCTCGTGTTCAATCCGACCAAGAACCTGGGCTATGCCCAGAAGGTTGTCCTGAGCGTCGGGACGGGCGCGACCTCGATCGCCGGC
>SCTE01000068.1 GCA_004298915.1 Chloroflexota bacterium
CGAGGTCCGGAAACACGTCAGCATCGTCGAGCAGTCGGACCGCCAGCTCGCGATCCACCCGTGACGCAGGAACCGCCGCCGCGATCGTCTGCATCAGGCGTGTCGCCACGGCCTGGTGGCCTCGGAGGACATGATCGGCCTGGATCCGGGCCGCGTGCTCGGTGACGTCGGCCGTGACGCCCGGGTGTCCGTCGCGATCACCCCCGATCCAGCTGCCGAGGCGGAGGACGGAGGGCAGCGCCGGATCGGCCATGGGCCGCCGTGCCGACAGGGGCCGGAGCGCGGTCAGCAGGGCCCGCTGGACCGCCGGGACGAGCGAGTAGAACGTCGCGTCGAAGAAGACGAGCGCCGTCCGGACCTCGTCGAGCGGCGTCGGGACCTCGGCTCGGATTTCGGCGGTGCGCCACAGGATCGCCAGCTCCTCGCGCAGGCGATCGTCGAGCGTCCACGAGGCATCGGATGGCAGCCTCGGATCGTCCCGTGCCTCGAGGATCCGGGCGACCCGCCCGAGGGCCATCAGCGCGGTCCGGCGGCGGGCCTCGGTGGGGTGGGCCGTCAGCACGGGATGGATGCGCAGGTCGCGAACCGACGCAGCTGCCGCTTCCAGGTCTGCGGGAAATCGCCCGTCCGCGCGCAGGGCCGAGATGACGCCCTTCAGCGTGTCGTCCCGTCGTCCTGCCTGGGTTCGCCTGCCTCGCTCCTCGAGGATGCGGACGCGGTGCCGCTGCTCGGCGAGGTTGGCCAGCCGGAAATGGAGCAGGAAGGCACGGATCACGACCTCGGCTTTGGTGTCATCGAGACCGTCGAGCTCGCGCTCGAGCGCTCGCCTCGCGGCTGGATCGCCCGCCCTTGCCCGAACCGCCCGCCGCCGCGTCCTCGTGACGAGCCGGCGCAACTCGACGCCTGCCTGCTCCTCGACCACCTCGCCGAGCAGCCTCCACAACCGCTCGATTTCGAGCCCGAGTGGGTCCGAGCGGCTCATGCGGCAGGCCGGAGGTTGCGATCGACCCCGATCCGCAACGTTCGTTGGACCTCGCCGCAACCGACCGGGCCCGCATGCGCCCGTACCTTTGTATCGTGATCGCCATGGCAGATCCCGAACTGGCCCCGGTGACCGGTGCCGAGCAGCTCGAGCAGCTCCGGTTCCTGCATCGCGTGGCGCGCCTGGCGACCACCGCCCAGACGTGGGACGAACTGCTCGAGACCGTCGTCGATGAGACCCGCGACGCACTCCATGCGGACGTCTCCTCGCTCTACCTGCTCGATCGGGACGGAGCGTACCTCACGCTCGCCGCCACGAATGGCCTCGACCGTTTTCAGATCGGGCGGGCGCGGGTCCCGTTCGGCGAGGGCGTCACCGGGCGGGTTGCCAAGAGCCGAGATCCCATCGTGATCCCGGACATCGAGGCGGATCCAAGGTTCCTGTGGGTGCGCGGGATCGACCAGCGCCGGTTCATCACCTCGATGCTGTCGGTGCCGCTCGCCTGGAGCGATCGCATCGTCGGCGTCCTCAACATCCAGACCGAGGCCCGGCGCGAGTTCAGCGAGACGGATGTGGCGCAACTGGGAGCGATCGCCGACCTGCTCGCCGGCATCGTCGAAAAGGGCCGCCAGCAGCAGGAGGCCGAGGAACGCGCGGCCGAGCTCAAGGCCATCGACGAGGCGCGAACCGAGCTGATCGCGGTCGTCACGCACGAACTCCGGACGCCGCTGGCGGTCGTGCGCGCCTATACCGACCTCCTGGCCGAGGAGCCGGAGCTCGATGGTCGCTACTCCCGGGATCCGGCACGCCGCGCGCAGCGGGCCGACTGGCACGAGGGCACGATCAGCCAGATCGAGCGCCTCGACCGGCTCGTGGATTCGATCCTCGCGTCGGTCCGCGTGGTTCCGGACCAGCCGCCCGCCGTCGAACCGGTCGACGTGGCCGATCTCATCGGCGAAGTCCTCCGCGGCCTGGCCCCGCTCCTCGGCCGGCATGAAGTGCGGGTCGACGGCGGGGTCCGTCTCCATGCGCTCGCCGATCCGTCGCGCCTCCGCCAGATCCTCGAGCACCTGGTCGAGAACGCCGTCAAGTACGCACCACCGGGCACGCACATCCGGCTCGACTGGGCGATGACCGAGGGCGTCGTCCGGATCGGGGTCCAGGACGACGGTCCGGGCATCCCACCCGAATGGCGGGAGCGCATCTTCGAGCCCTACGCACGACGCGACACGCATACCGCGCGTGGATCCGGCATCGGGCTCTACGCGGCCAAGCGTCTCGCTGAATCGATGGGCGGCCATGTCTGGTGCGAGCCGGCGCCGGACCAGGGCGCCCGCTTCGTCATCGCCCTTCCCGCCGCGGCGGCCGTCTAGGAGATCCCGATGCCCACGACTCGACCCCTCCGTATCCTCGTCGTGGACGACGACCCGGCCATGGTCGGCGCCATCACCGCGCTCGTCGGGACCGAGGGCCACCAGGTCATCACGGCCTACGATGGCCTGACCGCCGTGCGTCGGTTCCGTGACGAGCATCCTGACCTCGTCCTGCTCGACCTTGCGATGCCAGGCCCGGACGGCTTTACCGTCGCCGGCCAGATCCGTGCGGCGGGGTCCGCGCCGATCATCGTCGTGTCGGGCGAGAGCAGCGAGGCCGCCAAGGTCAAGGCGCTCGGGATCGGGGCTGACGATTACCTCGTCAAGCCGTTCGGTCGGGCTGAGCTGCTCGCCCGGATCGCGGCGGTCATGCGTCGCGTCGGGCGTGCGGATTCGGGGGAGCTCGGCGGGGCCGTGACGTTCGAGCGCCTGTCCCTCGACCCGGCTCGTCACGAAGCCAGGGTCGGCGACGTCGGCCTGACCCTGACCCCGACCGAGTACCGCCTCCTCGAATCGATGGTTCGGGCCGCCGGGGATCTCGTTCCCCATCTGCGTCTGGCTCGCGCCGGGTGGCCCGCGGAATCGGATCCGGACCTGCTCTGGCTCAAGCCGCACCTGGCACGCCTCCGCTCCAAGTTGGACCAGGTGGGTGGCCCATCGATCGTCGCAGTCCGTGGCGTCGGCTACCGCGTGGAGGCGTCCGGGGGCTGACGGACCGGGCCCGACCGCTGAACGTCGCGGCGACGCGACACGTCGGTTCAGGTGGATAGCGCTCGCCGATGTGCACGACACCTCGACGGACGGCGTCATCGATTCGGCCGAGGGCCGCCCCGGGCGGCCCGCGCAACGCCGGTCAGGCCGGGACGGCGACCCGTCCCGAGCCGTCGTGGACGAGCTCCACGCAGGCGGTTCGATGGCCCATGGCGTCGCGGCCGCCGAGCGCGCCGAAGTGCCGCCAGGTGCCGCTTTCCTCCGGGTCGGCCTGGAGGCGACAGCCACAGCTGGCGCAGGTGACGGCGGTCAACTGGCCGCCCCGCACGGTCATCAGGGTTCGAAGCGGGTCTGGCTGCTGAAGCACGGATCGGGCCCTCCGGGCGCTGAACGCGGACTGTAGACCCGGGAGTCTCGCGCGTTCACGAGGGAACTGCCATGACGATCGCGGGTCGAATGGGTTGCGACCCGGTAGCAACGCGACGATCGTGGGCGGGTGCCGCCGGGGCAGTCTGGTCGATCGGCAGCACGACCCAGATGGACCGAAGCGCGTGGGCCTCATCGGCAAGCAGTTCTGCCGCGACCGCAGAGCCCGCGTCGCGATGCAGGCGAAGCAGACGGGCGACATCGGCGGCGTGACCGGAATCCTCGATGTCGAGGAGCCGGTGAGCCGCGACGCTCGTCGGATCGATGCGCTCGCGGATGGATCCAGCGGGATCGAGAACATACGCCCGCCCGCCGGTCATGCCGGCGCCGAAGTTGGGCCCGACGGACCCGAGGATCAGGAGGGTCCCCCCGGTCATGTACTCGGCGCCATGCGGGCCGACCCCTTCGACGACCGCATCCGCGCCGGCATTGCGCACCGCAAAGCGCATGCCGGCCCGCCCGATCACGTGCAGATCGGAAGAGC
>SCTE01000069.1 GCA_004298915.1 Chloroflexota bacterium
GGCAGTCATTGCCGTCGTCGATCGCCTCGGCTCGGCGGGCAAACCTGTCCCGATGGAACGCCCGATCCACGATCGTCGCCACCCACCAGCCCGTGATCGGGTCCTTTCGAAGTTCGAACAGCCCTGCTGCCACGTCAGGCGATCCCTGCGGCCATCGGCCGATCGGTGGCGTCCGCCTCGGCGCCCGCGGGTTCGGCGAGCGCCGCCTCGGCAAGAGAGGTTTCGAGCGCCTCGCTACCAAGCGTGGTCATCGATGCCCCGATGGCCCGGCCGAACGCGGACCCGAAGAACTCGCCCGCGCGTCGAACGGCGTCGGTCGAAGGAGGCTCCGCGCTCCGCCCGAGCTCCTCGGCAATTGAGGTCGACACGACACCGGGCATGCCGCATGGGTCGATGAGCGCGAAGTCCCGCAGATCCGGGTTCACGTTCAGGGCGATGCCGTGGTAGCTGACACCCCGTTCCACGCGGATTCCGAGCGCCCCGATCTTGCGCGGCGGGCGGTGGGCCAGCGCGTCGAGGATCCAGGAACCAGGATGCCCGTCCCGTCGCACGGCACTGACGCCGAGTGCCGCAGCGGTCTGTATCATCGCGTCCTCGAGAGCGCGGACGAGGGGGCGAAGGAGGATTCCGCGATCGCCGAGGCGGAGGATCGGATAGGCCACGAGCTGGCCTGGGCCGTGGTACGTGACTTCCCCGCCTCGCTCGACGCGGATGGCCTCGATCCCTCGACGACGGAGTTCGCGCGGCGAGACCAGGATGTGCGCAGCGTCCGCCTGGCGGCCCAGTGTGAGCACAGGATCGTGCTCGAGGAGCAGCAGGTGGTCCGGGATGGATCCGCCGGCACGAAGGTCAACGAGGCGCTTCTGGAGCGCCCATCCGTCGCGGTATGGGACCCGGCCCAACCAGACCGCGACGAGCGGCGTGCCCTCGAGCGAGCCGGCGGTGTCGCGAATACCCCCATCCATGCGCGGACGATAGCAGGGGCCGCAGCACGGGCCATCGACCGCGGGATGCTCGAGGTCAGCCTTGGTTGTGCTCCGCGAGCGCTGCGCGCTCGGCACGGGACAGCAGCGCGACCCGAGCCGCCTCGCGCACGAGCTCGGCGAGGCGGTGCTCGGGGAGGATCGAGCCGGGGGTCAGCGTCACCCAACGGACCTGCCTGGTGATTCCGGCGCCCTGGAGGAGGCGGCCCGGGTCGAGCATCGAGGTTCCGTGCTCGAAGCCCAGATGGACGTGGATCGGTTCCGGCGCGATGTAGGCGAAATAGGCCAGCCGGCGTGGCCCGTTCGGGATGTCGTAGCCGATGAGTCGCCAGCCCGGCCGGACGCGCTCGATGGCCTCGGGCACTGCCCGTTGTACGACACCGCGGAGCCACTCCCCGATCTCCGCCATCGGCCCGGGGACGTCGGAAAGGAGAGCCTCCGGCGGCAGGGCGTCCATCCGCCAGATGATGCCGCTTCGGGATGCGGCCTGCCGATCCGTGGCCGCCCCTCGGGCCATTCGCTCTGCCGCGCCCTCGGTTGACTCGCGGCGCAACGGCGAGGACGAGAGGCCTCGCGCCGTGGCCAACCCGGTGCCAAGGGCATGCCATTTCCGGGCCGGTCGGCCCCTCCTCTGGATCCGCGATGCGACCACGCTCGACCGAGCCGCGGGCGTCCTGGGTCCACGGCAGTTGTTGAAAGGACCTTCGGTCACATGGACGCGCACCCGATCCACAAGTTGGCCATGGCACTGGCCTCCGTGGCCATCATCGCCAGCGCCTGCGCAGGCGGAACCACCACCCCCACCGAAACGATCCGACCGATCGTGACGGCGGCACCATCGAGCGCGCCGACCGAGGCGCCGACGTCGGTTCCTACCGCCGCTCCGACCCTCGGTTTCACGCCCGGCACCGCGGCGAGTCCCCGGATCATCGAGATGACGGCGGACGATCTCCTGAATTTCACGCCGGGCCTTGTCCAGGCGGCTGTCGGCGAAACGGTGACCTTCCGGATTCACAACGTCGGGACGGCCGTCCATGAATTCATGATCGGCAAGCTCGACGACGCGTTCGCGGATGTCGAGGGCACGCCGGAGGTGGCGGATATCGGGCCGGACCAGACAGCCGACCTGACGTTCACCTTCGACGGGACCGGCCCGTTCGGCTTCGCCTGTCACGCGCCCGGGCACTTCGAGCACGGCATGGCCGGCTATATCGAGCTCGTGGGGCCAGGCGCACCGACCGTCGGGACCAAGGCTGCGCCGCGAATCGTCTGGCTGAACATGGATGACTCGTTCCGGTTCATGCCCGACAGCGTCCAGGTGGCGACGGGCGAGACCATCCGGTTCGTGCTCACCAATAGCGGCAAGGCTGTCCACGAATTCCAGGTCGGACCGGCCGACAAGGTCGCGGCCGACGAGGTGGACGGCGTCGTGGTCGTCGAAGCCGATGCGCTCGACGCCGGAAGCACGCACGTCGTCGACTACACGTTCGACGGGAGCGGCCCGTACGCCTACGCCTGCCACGAGCCGGGCCACTACGAGGCGGGCATGAAGGGCACGATCGACCTGATCGGCGGCTGATCCAGGTCCGCACGCCCGGAACCGCCGGGGCCGGGATCGTCATCGGCCGCTGTTGTCACCCTTCGGACTGGCGGCCGACCGATCCCGGTCAGGGCTTGACATGTGAGTATTTTGTCACATATCATCCCTCCGTGAGCGACGATCCGATGGTTCCGGTGTTCCGGGCGCTGAGCGACCCGAGCCGCCGGCGGCTGCTGGACCGACTCTTCGAGCGCGATGGCCAGACGCTCGGGAGCCTGTCGCAGGAGCTGCCGGAGATGACGCGGTTCGGGGTGATGCGGCACCTGGCCGTCCTGGAGGCAGCGGATCTCGTGACCACCCGGCGCGTTGGCCGGGAGAAGCTCCACTACCTCAATCCCGTTCCGATTCGGCTGATGCATGACCGCTGGATCAACAAGTTCTCCGAACCCGTGGTCAGTGCGCTCAGCGCGATGAAGCGTCACCTGGAGGCACCGATGTCGACAATCGATCACGTCTACAGCGTCTACATCCAGTCCACGCCCGACCGGGTCTGGAAGGCGATCACCGACGGCGACGACACCATCCGGTACTACTACGGAACCAGGGTCAGCTCGAGCTGGGAGCCGGGCGCTCCACTCACCTATTGCTACCCGGACGGCAGCGTGGCCGCGGACGGATCAGTCCTCGTGGCCGACCCACCGCATCGACTCCGGATGTCCTTCCACGCCCGCTGGGATCCTGACCTTGAGGCCGAGGGGCCCGTCGAGATGGACTGGGTCCTCGAGGCCTCGGGTGAAGCGACGAAGCTGACGGTCACGACATCCGGGCTCATCGAAGGCTCCCGGACCGCTGCCGACTTCAGCGGCGGAATCGTCTATATCGTGTCCGGACTCAAGACCCTCGTCGAGTCCGGTGGATCGATCGCCATGCCCGCCGGGGCGTAGCCGTGGGGCGCGCGAACGAGCCCGACGAGACGACGATCACCGCGTCCCGCGGGCAGGGGCAGATTGGGCGGCAGGGCTGGCGCTGTCGACGCTGAAGCCCCGTCGGGCCTCGATCAGGGGATCGGGGCGACGTCGAGCAGCGTGCCGCGCAGGATCGGATCGGCGCCCGGCCGGTAGGCGTTGAAGACCGCCACGAAGATGTTCCCCGAGACCGTCTTCGTGCCGCCCGAACCGATCAGCGTGACGCTGATCAGGCGGCCCGACACGCCACGGTTGCGGAAGTCGAAAGCCGTGATCGTCCCGACGTTCGTCCGTGGATCCTGGGCGAAGAAGCTCGACAGTTGGGCGACGCTGTAGGCGCGGGTCTGCCACGTGGCGAACGGCGCGGCGGCGTCATACGAGGCACCCGACGGGTC
>SCTE01000070.1 GCA_004298915.1 Chloroflexota bacterium
CTCCGCTCTCGTTCTCGAGCCCAGGTCGGCGGACAATTGGCAGACGCTCGCCGGTACCCTTTTCAAGGATCCTGCGGCCGACGAGGCTACATTCCGCGCGGCCCAGCGTGCCGTTTGGCTCGCACCCGCGATGACGGGGTCACACGTCATCCGGTCGCTTGTTCTGCTCCGCCAAGGGCGTGTGCGCGAGGCCATCGCCGCACGTCGCGCCGTCTTCGCCTACGCTCCGGACGACGCCCAGGCTCATTACGAGTTCCTGCCTTTCCTCCACTTGGATCCGGATCTGGATCCAGCATCGCAGCTTGCAATCCGCCGTGATGTTCATCGGCGATTTTCCGACCCGCTGACCCGCGCCGCTGTCCCGCACATGAATGACCGGGATCCCGAGCGCCGTCTCAAGCTGGGTTACGTCGACAATCGTCTGCTCTGCCGCAGCACGCACTCGACCAATCTCCTCCCGATGATCGAGGCGCATGATCCTCAGCAGGTCTCGCTCTGCTTCTACACCAACCTCCCGGAAGCGATGGCCGACGACATGACCCGGCGATACCGGGCGATGGCGACCGGCCTCCACCATACCGCCGGCCTTTCCGACGAGGAGGTCGCTCTTCTGGTGCAGGCGGATGAGATCGACATTCTGGTCGACGTCAGCGGCCACCTGACCGGCGTCCGGGCGGGTGTATTCGCAAGGAAACCGGCCCCGATCCAGGTGACCATGCTGCAGGTAGGATCAAGCGGCCTCGGCACGATGGATTATGCCGTCGCCGACCCGGTCCTGCTGCCGGCGGACAGGCCGAGCTTCTTCACCGCTCGCGGCATCGCGGTCACACGCCTCGATTTTCGCGCTTGGACCGATGGCTATGCCGCCCATCTCGCTACCTTCGATGAAATCGACGTGGCGCTCGATTGCTTTCCATATCCCGGGATGACTACCTCCATCGAAGCGCTCCTCATGGGAGTGCCTGTGGTGACGCTCACAGGCGACCGGTTCGTGGCACGCATCGGCGAGACCATCCTGAGGACCGTCGGACATCCGGAATGGGTCGCCCGGAACACGGACGACTACATCGCCATCGCATCTGCGCTCGCCGGCGATCCCGGGCGGCGGGCCACGCTCAGGAATCAGCTCCGGGGCGAGCTCCTGTCATCCCCCTTCGGTGACCCGCGGAGCTTCACCCGCGGCCTCGAGGCGGCGTTCCGCGACGCTTGGCGGCGCTGGTGCCGGGAGCGTCCGGGCAAAATGGCCTGAGGCGACCGGTGCAGCGCATCGCGTGCCATCCCCGGTCGATCCCGTGCATGCCCGTCCCTAAAACGCCGGGAGATCGACGATGCCATATCAAGCGACCAGCGCCGGCTATATCGTGCAGAGTCGTCAACACAGATTGGTTTCTCGCCGTCGATATGCCCCGTGACCCTCGCAGATCCACTTCATCGCGCGCTTGAGATCCATCGCGCCGGCCGGCCCGCCGAGGCGATTCCGCTCTACCGTGCGCTCCTGATCGAGCGGCCTGGAGAACCGGATCTTCGTCATCTCCTGGCTCTCGCTCTCGTCGGCTCGGATCCTGCAGCCGCGCAAGCCGAACTTCGTCGCGCGCTCGCTCTCGCTCCGACGACCGGCCTCTATCTTCACAACGCCGCCCGCCTCGTCGACACGGCAGACACACCGGGATTGGCGAGGCTGCTGTCTCGCGCCCTGGCCGTGGATCCGATGCATGCGCCGCACCAGCACCGCCTCGGCACGCTGAGCATCCTCGACGGCCGCCCCGCTTCGG
Source organism: Chloroflexota bacterium (assembly GCA_004298915.1). Classification (GTDB taxonomy): domain Bacteria; phylum Chloroflexota; class Limnocylindria; order Limnocylindrales; family CSP1-4; genus UBA5189. Next base: position 1,773 of record SCTE01000070.1, read on the forward strand.
CGGCCTGGCGGTTTCGCTGCGCGCTGGTCCTCGACCCACCCGATCCGACGACGCTCTTCGACCAGGCAAAGCTTGCCGCCGATGCAGGTCAGGTCCAGGAAGCGCGCACGGGCTACATGCGCTTTCTCGCCGTCGACCCGACCAACCGGAACGCTCGGATCAACCTTGGCGCCCTCCTGTACCGTCACGGATTCGGTGCGGACGCGGAGGCGGCCTTCTCCCGGCTTGTT
>SCTE01000008.1 GCA_004298915.1 Chloroflexota bacterium
CCTCGTGGGCCACGACCGCCCGCATCATTCGATCGCAGACGCTGTCGATCCGCGAGCGGATGTTCGTCGATCGGGCGCGGGTGATCGGGGCCGGCTCGGGCCACATCATGCGGCGCCACATCTTCCCGAACGTCGTGAACCTGATCGTGGCACAGGCGGTCATCACGTTCGCGCTCGCCGTGTTCACCGAGACCACGCTGTCGTTCATCGGCCTCGGTGACCCGTTCGCGCCGTCGTGGGGCCAGATCCTCAACGCGGCCCAGTCGGCCGGGGCGCCCGGCCTCGAGGCGTGGTGGTACATCGCCCCGCCGGCGGTCTGCGTCGTCATGGTCGTCCTCGCCTTCACGCTCGTCGGCAATGCCCTCGACGACATCCTCAATCCCAAGACGCGGGGCCGCCGATGACTGCCTACGAGATCGCACCGCCGCGGGCCGTCAAGCGACGGGTCCACGAACTCCCGAAGCTCGCAGACCCGAACGCCCCGCTGCTCGTCGTCGACAACCTGACCACCACGTTCAGCCTCGAGGGAGCGTCGGTCAGCGCGGTCGCTGGCGTCAGCTTCCGGCTCAACGACGGCGAGGCCCTCGGGATCGCCGGCGAATCCGGGTGCGGCAAGACCACGACCGCGCTGTCGCTGATCCGTCTCCTGCCGCCGAACGGGCGGATCACTGCCGGGAGCGTGAGCTTCCACGGGACGGACCTCGTCACGAAGTCGGAACTGGCCCTGCTGCGCTATCGGTGGCGGGAGATCAGCATCGTCTTCCAGGGCGCGATGAATGCGCTGAACCCGGTCCGGCGCGTCGGCGAGCAGATCGCCGAGCCGATCGAACTCCGGCTGGGCGAGACGCGTGAGGCCTCCGGGCGACGCGCCCGCGAGCTCCTGGAGCTCGTCGGCATTCCCGGCCAGCGGGCCCAGGCCTACCCGCACGAGCTGTCGGGCGGGATGCGCCAGCGGGCGATGATCGCGATGGCCCTGGCCTGTGACCCCAAGATCGTCATCGGCGACGAGCCGACCACGGCCCTCGACGTCATGGTCCAGGCGCAGATCCTGGAGCTCCTCGAACGGCTCCGGCGGGATCTCGGGCTCGCGCTCATCCTGATCACCCACGACCTGTCGGTCATCGCCGAGACCTGCGAACGGACGATGGTCATGTATGCCGGCCGGGTCGCCGAGGAGGGCCCGGTACGCCGGATCTTCACGGCACCGCGACACCCGTACACGGCCAAGCTCCTCAGCGCGTTCCCGAACATCCACGCCGATCGTCGGACCCTCGACACCATCCCGGGACTGCCGCCCGACCTCCGGGAGCCACCCACCGGGTGCCGGTTCCACCCACGATGTCCGGTGGCGATGGCCGTCTGCAAGGACGTCGTCCCACCGGAGGTCGTCTTTCCCGACGGGGTTCGCGTGGCCTGCCACCTCCACCCGGCCGGGACGAACGGCGGGATCGTCGCGACGATGGAATCGATCGCCGCTCGGCGGTCCGGCATGGCGTCCGCTCCGGTGAGCGAGGGGACCGCAGCGGCGGCGATGGGCGCGCCCGGGACGCCGACGACATGAGCGACCTCCTCCAGCTGCAGGGCCTCGAGGTCCACTTCCCGATCCACGGCGGGGTCACTGATCAGCTGCTGCGCCGCCCGAAGGGGTTCGTTCGGGCTGTCGATGGCATCGATCTCGCCATCGCCAGGGGCGAGGTGCTCGCGCTCGTCGGCGAATCCGGGTCCGGCAAGACCACGACGGGGCGGGTCATCGTGAAGCTCACCCGCCAGACGTCGGGTTCGATGACGTTCGATGGCGAGGACGTCTCCGCACTGTGGGGCACCACGCAGCTTCGGGCCTACCGGCGCCGGGTCCAGGTCATCTTCCAGGACCCGTACGAGACGTTGAACCCGAAGCAGACCGTCCACGACTTCGTGGCCGAGCCGCTCGAGGTCAACGGCCTCGCGCCACGCGCCGCCGATCGTGACGCAAAGGTCGGCGAGGCGCTCGAGGCGGCCGGCCTGCCCGCCGACTTCGCGATGCGCTATCCGCACGAGTTGTCCGGCGGACAGCGGCAGCGTGTGGTCATCGCCGGGGCCCTCGCGATGGGCCCGGACCTCGTGGTCGCCGACGAGCCGGTCTCGATGCTCGACGTCTCGATCCGGACCGAGCTGCTTCGCCTGATGCTCGACCTGCGGAAGGAGCGTGGCCTGACCTACCTGTTCATCACCCACGACCTGTCGCTCGCCTGGGTGATCGCCGACCGCATCGCGGTCATGTACCTCGGCAAGATCATGGAGATCGGTCCGGCGGACACGGTGATCCGGCAGTCACGCCACCCCTACACGGCCGCGCTCGTCTCGGTCGCCCCGACGCCCGACCCGCCGTCCGATGACGCCCCCGCGAGGACGATCCTCGTCGGGGAGACGCCGGATGCGTCGCGGATTCCGAACGGCTGTCGCTTCCATCCAAGGTGCCCCCTCGCCTTCGACCGCTGCCGGGTCGAGGAACCGCCGCTGTTCGACGTCGGGGCCGGCCATCAGGCGGCCTGCTGGCTCGCCGAGGGCGGGCGGGCACTTCCGGTCCTGCCGCCTTCGATGCCCGTCGCCGCGCCCGGGTCGGCACAGCCTATGCCCGAGGGCGCGGCGATCCAGGGCGAGGCCGGCTAGGCGTCCGTTGCCGCGGGCTCGCCCAACGGAGCGCGGTCGGCCAGGGCTCGATACACGATCCAGCCGACGACCGCGCCGACGAATGGCGCCGTCAGGTAGATCCAGATGGCCGCGAAGTCGCCCGACACGATCGCCGGCCCGAGGGCTCGCGCCGGATTCACCGAGGCACCGCTGAACGGAATGCCTACCGCATGGATCGCCAGCAGGGTCAGCGGGATCACGATGATCGCGTGGCCGGCATCGCGGCGCGTCACGGTGAGTATGACCGCGATGAACACCGCGGTCAAGACGACCTCGGTGAGGAACGCGCCACCGTCGCCGATGCCGGGCATGTTCTTAGTGCCGGCCACCACTGCCTGGCTCGACAGGGCGAGCGTCAGGAGCGAGGCGGCAGTGGCGCCAATGACCTGCGCGATGACATAGCCGAGCGCGCCCATCCCGTCGATCCGGCCGTCGAGGAGTGCCCCGAGTGTCACGGCCGGATTGAAATGGCCGCCCGAGACGTGCCCGCTGACGGCGATCGCGGCCAGCAGCCCGAGCCCGAACCCGAACGGGATGACGACGAGGGCCGGTGTGCCGGGAATGGCGCCGACGGCCAGGATGGCCATCGAGCCCATGCCGACCAGGATGAACGTCCCGATGCACTCGGCCAGCAGCTTGCGTGTGTCCACGGTTCCTCCTCCTCGTGCCCGATCGGGCGGTAGCGGCATCATACCGAGCGCGAATCAGCCCGCGATGGACGCTGGCGGACCCGACTGGCCGGTCGCGGCCCGCAGCAGGAGGGCATCGCGCCAGACGCGGCAGAGCACCTCCACGAGCTCCAGCCGATCGCCCGCCGTGACGAGGGCACGTTCGACGGACTCGGTCACGGAGGGTCCCGCCGGGGCGGACCCCACCGCGATGGCGCCATGGCGCTCGAGGAGCACGGCCACGGGCGCGGGCCCGTCCAGGGTTGCGAACGCCTGCGAGATCCGTGCGGCGAGCGCATCGCTCCCCATCGCGCCGTACGGGATGACGGGCAGGACTGGAAGGTGATGGGCCGTTTCCGGCAGCGCCAGCGGATCCGGGGCGAGGCCCGCAAGTGTGAGGGCCATGGAAGCGGGCAGGTGGGCGTGCGCCACCGCGACCACGTCGGGTCGAGCGCGGTAGATCGCTCGATGGATGGCGATGTCCGAGCTCGGGCGAGGTCCCTCGGAGGACTGGCCAACGGCGGGATCCAGGTTGACGAGTGCGAGATCGTCCGGCTCGAGTTCGTCCTTGCGCCGTCCGGTCGGCGTGGCAAGGAGCGTCGTCGCCGACAGGCGAACCGAGAGGTTTCCCTCGCCCGCGCTGATGAGGCCGCGCGAGCCGAGGCGCCGACCCGCTGCACAGATGGCGGCGCGAAGGACCGCCTCGTCCAATGGTGGATCGGTCAGTCGGCTCACGCCTCGATGGTAGCGGTGCCGCGGGCCCACCGGCGGCCCCGGTCATGCCGCGAGGAGCGCCTCCTCGGCAACGGCGTCAACCACGTCCCAGGTGGTCGCGCAGTCGTCGCACCGGAGCGCGTCCGGAATCGGCAGGTCGATGGCCATTGGTGCGTCGCAGCAGGGGCGTTCGATCTTGATCATGGCCGGAGCATCCGTGCACGGCGTGACAGCTAGCGTGGCACGATGGATACGCCCCGGAGCAACGCGAGGATTCATGTCCGCCATGATCACCGAGCCCGGCCTCGTCATCGATGTGGCCGACCTGCGCAAGCGATACGGCCGCGTCCAGGCGCTGTCCGGCCTGACGATGACGGTCCGGGCGGGCGAGATCTTCGGCTTCCTCGGCCCGAACGGCGCCGGCAAGACCACGGCCGTCAAGCTGCTCCTCGGGTTGAGCCGGCGAACGGGTGGGCAGGGCACGGTGCTGGGACGGCCGATCGGGGATCGCGAGGCGCGACGCCGGATCGGCTACCTGCCCGAGCTGTTCCGGTTCCAGCCGTGGCTCCGGGCGCGCGAGGTCCTCGACCTGCATGCCGACCTCATCGGCATGCCGCGGAGCGGTCGCAAGCCCGCCTTCGATGCGGTCCTCGAGCTGGTCGGCCTTGCCGAGCGCGGCGGGACGGCGGTTGGTGGCTTCTCCAAGGGCATGCAGCAGCGCCTCGGCATTGGCGTCGCGCTGGTCGGCGATCCGGCCCTGGTCATCCTCGATGAACCGACCTCGGCGCTCGACCCGATCGGCCGGATGGACGTTCGCGGGATCCTCCGCTCGGCCCGGGACCGCGGCGCGGCCGTCCTCCTGAACTCGCACCTGCTGACCGAAGTCGAGCAGGTCTGCGATCGCCTGGCCATCGTGGATCGGGGCGTGGTCATCGCCGAGGGATCGCTCGGCGACGTCCTCGGCGCCCGCGAGACCCGGATCCGGGTCGAGGGCCTCGAGCCACCCGGTGCCGCGCGGCTCGCCCGGTTCGGGACGCCGCGCTTTGACGGGCGGGACCTGTTCATCCGGGACCTGCCCGAGGCGCAGGTGCCCGAGGTCGTCGCGGAGCTGGTGGGCATGGGCGTCCGGGTCCACGAGGTCGCGTCCGGCCGGGAGTCGCTCGAAGCGCGGTTCCTCGAGCTTGTGCGGGGCCATCGCGGGGATACGGCCGCGTGATCACGATCGCCCGGCTGACGATCGGCGAGGCCGCCCGCCGCCGAATCCTGTGGGTGCTCGTCGCGCTCGCCGTCCTCGCGGTCGCGCTGACGGGCTGGGGCATCGACCGGCTCGTCTCGCTTGCCCGGACATCGGGCACGGCCGAACTGACCATCCAGCTGGGCGTGTCCCAGATCCTGATCTTCATCGCCTTCCAGTTCAGCTTCGTCCTCGCGATGACGGCGGCCTTCCTCGGCGCCCCGGCCATTGCCAACGACATCGAATCGGGCATCGCCCTGGCCCTCCTGGCGCGCCCGATCCGTCGATCGTCGTACCTGCTCGGGCGCTGGCTCGGCCTCGCCGTCGTCCTCGTCGCGTACGGGGCCGGCTCGGCCCTCCTCGCGATCCTCGTCGTCAGTCGCGTGTCGGGCTACACGCCGCCATCGATCGTCGGTCCGCTGGCCTATCTCGCGACCGAGGGCCTGGTCGTGCTGTCGCTGAGCCTCCTGCTCTCGACACGGCTCCCGCCGATCGGGGCCGGTGCGATCTCGGTGGTCATCTATGGGCTGTCGTGGGCCGCCGGGGCGATCGAGCGGGTCGGGATCGCCATCACCGCGCGCAACCCCGACGTGAACCTCGAGATCGTCGGGCAGGTCGGTCGGGCGATCCTGCCGACCGACGGGCTGTGGCGGGGCGTGATCTACGGCCTCGAGCCCGGCGTCGTGGTGGCCGCTGCGGCGGGCAACCCGCTCGCGGAGGCGAACCCATTCTTCGCCACGGCCCCGCCGACGCTCGGCTTCCTCGTCTGGACCGGGGTCTGGATGATCCTCGTGATGACCCTGGCCGCGATCTCGCTGCGGCGGCGGGAGCTCTGACCTCGTCCCGTAACCCGTCACGGGTCGACCCCAGGGTCATGCCGGGGCCGGCGGCCGCTCGGATCAGCCTGGCTGCCCCTGATAGCGGAAGCAGCCCGCGACGTGGTCGTCGACGAGGCCGACGCTCTGCATGAAGGCATACACGATCGTCGAGCCGACGAACCGGAAGCCGCGACGACGCAGGTCGGCCGAGAGCGCGTCCGAGACGGGCGTCGTGGCCGGGAGGTCCGCCATCGTGGCGTCGGGACCGAGTCGCGCGGGCGGTTGCGGGACCAGCGTCTTGAGGTAGGCATCGAACGAGCCGAATGCGTCCACGATCACGAGGAACGCCGCGGCGTTGCCGATCGAGGCGTCGACCTTGGCCCGGTTCCGGACGATCCCTGAATCGGCCATGAGGCGCGCCCGGTCGGCCTCGCCGAAGGCCGCGACCGTCGCCGGGTCGAAGCCGCGGTAGGCGGCCCGGAACGCGTCGCGCTTGTTGAGGATCGTGCGCCACGACAGGCCGGCCTGAAACCCCTCGAGGATCAGCCGCTCGAAGAGCTCGTCATCGGCGTGGACCGGGACGCCCCATTCGTCATCGTGATAGGCCGTCATCCGCGGATCACCCGCCGCGTCGTTCCCCCACGGGCATCGCCCGGTGTCGCTCATGACCACGAGGATACGGCCACCGGCGGTACGCTGAGGGCATGCCGATCCGACTCCACCTGGGCCACGGGGCGAGCGGCAACGCCGCGTCGATGGAGCCCTTCGTGCGTGGCCTCGTGGCCCGGGGCATCGCCGCCGCGGCGGTGGACCTCCCGAAGCGCCGCGCCGAGGACGCGGTCCCGGCCTGGCGAGCCGCCGTGCCCGACGGGCCGGCGTCCGAGGTCGGCGTGGGCGGGCACTCGTACGGCGGTCGTGTTGCCAGCCTCGCGGCCGCGGAGCCCGGAACGGACTACGGCGCGCTCGTCCTGTTCTCGTATCCGCTCCATCCACCGGGCTCGCCGGAGCGGACCGAGGCACGCATCGCGCACTGGCCTCGGATCACCTGCCCGGTCCTGCTGCTGTCCGGGGAGTCGGACCCGTTCGCGAAGATCGAGCTCCTGAAGGCCGCCGTCCCGCTGCTCCCGCGGGCCGAGCTGGTCACCTATCCACGCCTCGGCCACGGGCTGAAGCCGGTCCTGGACGACGTCCTCGACCGCGTCACCGCGTTCCTTGCCGCCATCGAGGCCTCACCGGCCGACGGCTGATGAACAGGGCTCGGATCGTGCGAGCTCGACCCTTGCCGCGCCCCGCCTGCGCCGCTATGCTCCCGGTTCGCCACGCCTCTTGGAGGAGGACGTATTGCCCGACGTCTCCGGCCGGTTTCGAACGGTCGCCGCCGCCTCGCTCACCGCTCTGATGCTGCTCATGCTCATGGTGCCCGGGATCACCCAGGCCGCCGATCCACCGCGGATCACCCGGTTCATGGCCGCCCTCGGGGCGGTCGAGTCGAATGGCCGCTACGACGCGGTCAACGCGACCTCGGGGGCAATCGGCAAGTACCAGATCCTGCCGGCGAACTGGGCCTCGTGGTCGCTTCGCTACCTCGGTAACGCATCGGCCTCGCCGACGCCGCGCAACCAGGACTACGTCGCGCGCCGCAAGCTCACGGCGCTGTACAACTGGCTCGGCGACTGGCCGTCGGTGGCCCACTGGTGGTTGACCGGCGATGGCGAGCGGGACCCGGCCCGCTGGTCGGACGCGTCACGACGCTACGTGGACAAGATCATGGCGTTGATGAACTCCGGATGGGTGCCGGCCCGATCGTCAACCGGGTCGAGCGCACCGAGGACGGCGCCGGCCGGTCCGGTCGAGGTCGTCGACGAGTCGAGCCGATACGTCAACTACTCGGGCGGGTGGGGTCAGGCGCAGTTTGCCCGCTACAACGGCGGCATGGCCCGTTTCGCGATCGACAGCGGGACGACGGCCTGGTTCACGTTCCAGGGCACCTCGATCGCGTGGATCGGACCCGTGGGGCCGACCCGGGGCAGGGCCAACGTCTACCTGGACGACGTGCTGGTCGCGACGGTCGACGTCTACGCCCGCCACTTCAATCCGCGGGCGACGATCTTCAGCCACGCCTTCGATCGTCTCGGGACGCACACGATCACCATCGAGACCGTGGGGACTCCGGGCCGGGAGACGATCGCCATCGACGAGTTCCGCGTCGGCGGCGCGCCGGTCGGCGGCTGACCGGCAGCCTCAGGTCCGCCGAGCCGCCACGCACACGATCTCGACCCGGAAGTCGGCCGCCAACGCCGTGACGCCCACCGTGGCGCGCGTCGGTGGGTCGACCGGGAAGCGCTCGCGGTAGATGGCGTTCATCGCGGGGAAGTCCGAGAACTCGCGGAGGTAGACGGTCGACTGGACGACATCGCCGAAGTCGAGGCCCGCGGCACGGAGCAGGCGTCCGACGTTGTCGAGCATCTGCCGTGTCTCGGCCTCGATCCCGCCCGGAACGGCACCGGGAACGCCGGGTTTGTCCCCGCACTGGCCGGCCAGGAACACGAACCCATTCGCCTCGACGATCTGGCTGAACGGCATGGCCGACGGCGCGACGTCGGGCCCGGTGATGACGCTCC
>SCTE01000009.1 GCA_004298915.1 Chloroflexota bacterium
TCCGTCGAGGTGGCCGCGAGCTGATCGTCGTACAGCTTGTCGTACGCCGGATCGCAGTACTGGCTGTCCGAGGAGCTGCCGATCGCGTCGCACTTGAAGATCTGGAGCTCACCGCTCGGGTCCACGCTCCAGGTCCAGCCCCACAGCTCGATGTCGTAGTCGGCCGTGTACCCGTCGCCGGCCTCCGGCGGCAGGACCTTGTCGCCGAGGGTCGCCGAGTCGAGGACCTGCGTGGTGACGGTGATCCCGAGCTGGCCATACCAGTCCACGATGAACTGGGCCGCCTTCGGATAGTTGGGATCCGAATCGGGCATGTACATCCGAAGGGTGATCGGCTTGTTGTCCTTGTCGAGGCGCTTCCCCGCCGCATCCAGCTTGTAGCCGGCGGCATCGAGCTTCTGCTTGGCGAGGTCGATGTTGAAGGTCCGCGGCGTGGTCGGCTCGACATGCCAGGACGTCAGGACCGGCGGCACGATCGTGTTGCCGACGTCACCGTACCCACCGAGCACGCGATCCACCAGCGTCTGCCGATCGACCGCGTACCCAAGCGCGTCACGGAACGCCGCGTCCTTGAGGGCCGTGGTGGACGGACCGCCCCCGGCGATCGTCTTGTCGGTCCCGGTCCCGTACGTGTTGAAAGCCATCTGCGTCCAGCCGTTGGCGGCACCGGCCACGGTCTTGATGTTCGGGTCACTCTTGAGCGCGTTGAGCTGGTCCGCATTGACCCCATGGGCGTAGTCGAGCTCGCCAGCCTTGAGGGCCTGGACCATGCTGTCCGTCGTCTTGTAGATGACGATGTCCACCTCGTCCGCGTAGCCCTGCGTGCCCCAGTAGTTCGGGTTGCGCTGGAACCGGATGAACTGGCCGGTCTGCCACTCGACGGCCTGGTACGGGCCCGTCCCGACGAGTGGTGCGGCAAACGTGGCATCGCCGATCGTCGAGAAGGTCTCCTTGGACCAGACGTGCTTGGGGATGATCGGCAGGTACGTCTGGAGGACGCGGTCGGAGGCGTCGTCGGTCGTGGCGATCATGGTCGTCGGATCCGGGCACGCGACCTTGGTCACGCCGGCATCCGCCAGGCCGGGATCGATGTAGCCCGCGCCGAGGCTTCCCGAGCCGTTCTCGGCAATCGAATCGATGGCGAGCTGCCACGAGAAGCAGGCGTCCTCCGACGTCGCAGGCTGTCCGTCCGACCACTTCATGCCGTCCCGGATGTGGAACGTCCAGGAGTGGCCGTCCGCGGCGCGCTCCCACTTGTCGGCAAAGCCGGGGACCGGCTCGAGGTCCGGGCCGAAATCGACGAGCAGGTTGTAGCTGAGCTGGAAGGACTCGTAACCAACCACGAGGAGCGTGGCGTACGGGTTGAGCGAGTCGAGGTCCTGGGTCGTACCGACGCGCAGGATCACGGGATCCGCTGCAGCAGCCGGCGCGACACTCGGTCCCGCGAGCGCAAACAGGAGTCCGGCCGTGGTCAGCACGCGGGCGGCCCGGCTGCGGAAGCGAGATCGAGTCATGGCATCCTCCCAAGGTGCCGGCCCCTCCACGGACAGGCACGCGCCCCTCGGGCGTTCGAGGAGTGGCGTGAGCGTCCCACACGGCAGGCCCGGCGCGCAAGTTTCGGTTGGGTTGATCCGCGTGGCGGATCTCGGGTCTCGGACCGCCGGCACGCGGCCGCCCGGCGAGTGCTCCACCGGACAGGTGGGCCAACCCTCCCGGGACAGGCGGGCCGAACGTCGGCGCCGAAAGCCCTCGATCAGATGCGGAACGACATCGGCGGCCGGGCCTCCCGCAGGATCGGCCGATCCACCTTGAATGCCTCGATCTCGCCGGCCGACGGCGTCTCGCCCTCGATGGCGAGTTCGCCCAGGATCCGCCCGAGGACCGATGCGAACTTGAAGCCATGGCCGGCGCCCAGGGCGAGCACGACACCGGGGTGGTCCGGCAGTCGATCGACCACGAAGTCACGCTCCGGCGTGAGGGTGTAGATGCAGGTCTTGGTCAGCAGGTCCGGCCCCACGGCCTCGGGAAGGTGCCGCTCCATGAAGGCATAGAGCCGCGCATGGGCCGCCCGGTTGACCTCGAAGGATCGCGTCGGGATCGTGCATTCCTCGCCACCGACATCCTGGGCGGCCTTGGGCCCGGGCTCACCGTAGGTCGGGAACCCGTAGAAGGACGGCTCGTCCATCCAGATCCAGACCGGAAACCGATCCGGGGCAAAGAGCCCGGGGTCGGGACTGGCGAAGTAGGTGACCTGCTCGCGCGTGATGGTCAGCGGCAACGTCAGGCCCAGGTGTGCCAGCAGGTCGTTGGTCCAGGCGTCGGCGGCGAGCACGATTCGGCCGGTTCGATGCACGGTGCCATCGGA
>SCTE01000071.1 GCA_004298915.1 Chloroflexota bacterium
CTCGAAGGGTAAGGAGGTCCCGATGGAGCGTGGCACACGCGGAACAAGAGGCGACGAGCGCCTCGCCTCGCGCGCGTACGTGGTCGGTCGTCGATCGATCGAGGAGGCTTGCGACCAGCAGCTGGTCGTGGGTCTGGTGGTCGCCGGTGGAAACCTGCATCTCGCCCGTCAGACGGGTGGTCGTGCCGAGCGGTTCCCCAGGCCGCGCGGTCGTGGACACGAGCCACGAAGCCTCCGCCGGCGTCAGCGCGTAGTCGCGCGGCCTCGCCGGCACCGGCAACGCACGAGTCGCGGCGGCCAGCGCCAGCAGCTCGGCGTGGAGCCGGGCGCACCTGGAGCAGGTCGTCAGGAGCCGCTTGGCCTCGACGCGCGTTTCGTCCGTCAGATCGCGGTCGAGCAGCGCCGCGATCCACAGCTCGTGCTCATCGTCGTGGTCGCCGGCCGGGCCGTCAGCCACGGAACAGCTCCATTCGACCCTCGAGCAGCCCCCGTAGCGCCAGACGGCCGCGATGGATGCGCGACTTGACGGTGCCAAGCGAGACGCCGGTCATGTCGGCGATCTCGGCGTAGTCGAAGCCCTCGACGTCGTACAGCACGATCGCCGCTCGCTGGTCGTCCGTGATGGCCGCGAGGGCGGTGGACAGGGCGCGCGTCCGCTCGGCGAGCACGGCGCTCCGCTCCGGGTCGCTCTCAGTACCGGCCGGCGGTTGCCAGCTCTCGTCCTCGAGCTCCGGGTAGGGCTGGACGGGACGTCGCTTCCTGGCGCGCTGGGTGTCCATCGCGGCGTTGACGCAGATCCGGTTCAGCCAGGATTTGACGCTTCCGCCACGGAACGAATCGAGATGCCGGAACGCCGAGAAGAAGGCCTCCTGGACCGCATCCGATGCCTGATCGCGGTCAGGCACCATCCGCACGACCAGCGCGAAGAGCTGGTCCTGATAGAGCGAGACGAGATCGTTGAAGGCTCCGAGATCGCCCTCCCGGGCGCGCTCGAGCAGGATGAGGTCGCGGCGCTGGACGGGGTCATCGGTGACCGTCGTCGAGCGAAGGTCCTCCACGGTCGGGGGATCCCTCCGGACGGCGATTCTGAGGCTGGGCGAGTCTAGCATCGGATCCGGGGCGAGACGCCGCCGTCCTGGTGGGAGTTCCGACGCCGGCCACGCGGCGGCCGCGGGGCGCGGAGCACGGGGCGCCGGGTGAGGGGCGCCGGGCGCCCGACTGGACGAAGGAAGGCCCTGCCGATGGTCGCTTCGGGCTCCGGGCACCCGATCCTTGCACGGAACGCGGCCGCCTTCGGCGCTCAATCGTCCGGTCGGCCGCCTGGCGCCCGATGCCAGGGACGGGATCGTGGACGCTTCGTGCCGTATGCTCTCCGGCCGGCACTAGACTACGGGCGTCCCGGGGTGGTGGAATGGCAGACACGTCCGACTCAAAATCGGATGGCCGTGAGGTCGTGCGGGTTCGACTCCCGCCCCCGGGACCAGCCAACGGATGATCGAGGCCACGACGTGATGACGACCCGACACGTTCG
>SCTE01000072.1 GCA_004298915.1 Chloroflexota bacterium
CATCGCCAGGTCGCTCATCGCGGACGAGAGGCGCCCCGTCAGCGGATCGTGACGCGAAGGGAGGATGACGTCCGGGGTGCCCGCGGCGAGCTGCTCGGCCGCGACGGCGAAGGGCGTGATCCGGAGACGCGCCCAGGCCAGCGAGACCGTGAGCGTCAGCCCGACGGCCGCGAGCGAGGCGAGGACGGCGCGAGCGACGGGGTGGATCGCATCGGGAGCGACGATGAGCGCGATCGCAAGCAGGGCCGAAAGGATCGGCCATAGAAGGCGCATGAATGACATGGCCCGAGAGTATCGGCACGGGCCCGTCGCTCGAACGCACCAGAAGGTACCGGCTCCGCCATCCCGATGGTCCCGACGGTCTGGAGCTTGCCCCGGCGGGGCCGGGACCGGAACCTGCCCGCACGGTATACTCCCCGGGTCCCGAGCCGAACGTCAGCAGCGCCGGGGCAGGGAGGTCCAGCGATCGCGCGAGGAGGGCGCATCGATCGTCCCGTGAGGCGATCGAGCGGCCAGGATCCGTGGCTCCGCCCCGTCGGTGGACGCACGACGGGAGAAGTCTATCCAGGTCCCGAGCCGGCCGGCGCGGGGCTTTTTCATGTCCAAGGAGCCGGATCCCGCCCGGGCGGAGGTCCGATGCGATGCCCGCAACGGTGATCGTCGGCCTCCAGTGGGGGGACGAGGGCAAGGGCAAGACGACCGACTTCCTCGCGGAGCAGGTCGCGATGGTCGTGCGCTATCAGGGCGGCGACAACGCGGGCCACACCGTCGTCACCGGCGACGAGGTCTTCAAGCTGCATCTCGTCCCGTCGGGCGTGCTCTATCCCCACATCACGTCGGTGATCGGGACGGGCGTGGTCGTGAATCCCGCCACGCTGATCACCGAGCTGGACATGCTGTCGGGTCGGGGGATCGATGTCTCGCGCGTGCGCGTGAGCCGCAGCGCCCACGTGATCATGCCGTACCACGTGGCCCTCGACCGTGCCAACGAAGCCCGGCTCGCGGGCTCCAAGGTCGGCACCACCGGACGCGGGATCGGCCCGGCGTACGGCGACCGGGCCTGGCGCATCGGCCTCCGGATGGAGGACCTGCTCGATCGGGAGGTCCTCCGGACGCGCATCTCCCAGGTGATCCCGGACAAGAACCTCCTCCTCGGCAACATGGGCGCGGAGGCGTTCTCGGTCGATGCCCTCGTCGATCAGGCGGCGGCCTGGGGTGATCGGCTGGCCGCCCACATCGACGATGCCACGTGGCTGGTCCAGGCGGCCCTTGCCCGCGGCGAGCACGTCCTCCTCGAGGGTGCGCAGGGCACGCTCCTCGACCTCGATCACGGCAGCTATCCGTATGTCACGTCGTCCAACCCGGTCGCGGGCGGTGCCTGTACCGGCGGCGGCATCGGGCCGCTCCAGGTGGACGAGGTCATGGGCGTCATGAAGGCCTATGCCACCCGCGTCGGGAGCGGGCCGTTTCCCACGGAATTGACCGATGCGATCGGGCTCGGGATCGCCGAGCGCGGTCACGAGGTGGGGACCACGACTGGGCGACCGCGGCGCGTCGGCTGGTTCGATGCCGTGCCGCTCCGCTATGCCGTCGCGGTCAACTCGGTCAGCAGCATCATGCTCAACAAGCTGGACATCCTGTCCGGACTCCCGACGCTTCGGCTTGGCGTTGGCTACGAGGTCGACGGGCGACGGCTCGATCACTGGCCGTCGAGTGCCCAGGCGATCGAGCGGGCGGTCCCGATCTACGAGGACTTCCCGGGCTGGGAGGAGCCGATCCACGCCGTGCGCTCGCTGGCCGACCTGCCCGAGAATGCCCGGCGCTACCTGACGGCGCTCGAGGACCTCGCCGGCGTGCCGATCGTCCTCGTGTCGGTCGGCCCGGAGCGGACCCAGACGATCGAACGGGCGTGGCGTCCGATGCGCCATCGCTCCGGGGTGGCGCTGTCGTGACGCCCGCTGCGGGCCGGTCGCGTCGATGACCGCGAGCATGCCCACCCGGGTGCTCATCGTCGGGGCCGGCGGTCGCGAGCATGCCATCGCCTGGAAACTCGCATCCGAACCGGGGATCAATGCCGTCTATGTCGCACCCGGGAGCGCGGCGATGGAAGCCGAGGCGCGGGTGACGGCGCTGCCGGGCGTCGATCCCCTCGATGCCGAGTCGGTGACCGCCGCGGCTCGGAAGGTCGCGGCCGAGCTCGTCGTCATCGGACCGGAGGCGCCGCTCGCCGCCGGTGTTGCCGATGCGCTCCGCCTCGCCGGGTTCGCGGTCTTCGGGCCCGGGCGCGGCGCCGCGCGGATCGAGAGTTCCAAGGCCTTCTGTCACGACGTGGCCCGGGCCGCGGGCATCCGGATGCCACGGTTCGGGTCGTTCGCCGACCCCGCAGCGGCAGCGGCATTCGCCCGGACGCTGGCCGCCGACGGTCACGGTGTCGTGGTCAAGGCCGACGGTCTCGCGGCGGGCAAGGGCGTGACCGTCGCCGACGACGTCGAAGCGGCCCTCGCGGCGATCGACCTGCTCGCTCTCGACGCCTCGGGCGCGGAACCCTTCGTCGTCATCGAGGAGCGACTCCGAGGACCCGAGGCGAGCCTCATCGCGATCGCCGACGGCCGCGATGTCCTGGCGATGCCGCTCGCGCGTGACCACAAGCGCCTGCTCGACGGCGACGCGGGACCCAACACCGGCGGCATGGGTGCCTTCTCGCCCCTCCCGGACCTCGATGACGGCGCGGTCGAGGGACTCCTCGATGCCTTCCATCGCCCGCTCCTCGCCGAGCTCGCGCGACGCGGCAGCCCGTTCATCGGGGCCCTCTACGCCGGGCTCATGCTCACCGATGACGGGCCCGTGCTCCTCGAGTGCAATGCGCGGTTTGGGGACCCGGAGACGCAAGCGATCATGCCCCGGCTCGCGGGCCCGATCGGGCCGCTCCTGCTCGCCGCGGCGGGCCGTGGCCTCCGCGCTGCGGCCACAGCGGCCGGCATTCGCGGATCGGTCCTGCCGACGCTGCCCGGGTCCGCCGTGGCGATCGTGCTTGCCTCGGCCGGCTATCCGGACGCCGTGCGGCGGGGCGAGCCGATCAGCGGGCTCGATGCCGTGATCGCGGGCGGCGACCTCGTCTTCCATGCCGGTACCCGGCGCGATGACGCCGGTCGATACCTGACCAACGGCGGCCGCGTCGTGGCGGTCGTGGGTCGAGGTGACGACCTGGCGGCCGCGGCCCACCGTGCCGATGCGGCAGCCGCGCTCGTGTCGTTCCGCGGCGCCCAGCGTCGGACCGATATCGCCAGGGCGTCGATCGCCCCGCCCGAGATCGTCCCGCCCGGGATCGCCGCGCCCGCATCGGCCGGCGCAGCCGGCGTGGCCGGAGGCGCACGGTGATCGGCCGATACACGCTCGCCGAGATGGGCCGGATCTGGGCCGAGGCGGAGCGGTTCGAGCACATGCTCCGGGTCGAGATCGCTGTCGCCCGCGTGCAAGCCGCTCGTGGCACGGTACCGGCGTCCGCGCTGGCCGCCATCGAGCGCCGAGCTCGGGTGGACATCGACCGGATCGCGGAGATCGAGCAGACCACCGACCATGACGTGATCGCCTTCGTCAGCCAGGTCGCCGAGTCCGTCGGCGTCGAGGGTCGCTACCTGCACCTCGGCCTGACCAGCAGCGACGTCCTCGACACGGCGATGGCGCTCCAGTTGCGGGCCGCCGGCCAGCTCCTCGTGCGGGATGCCGACCGGCTGATCGAGGCGATCGTGCGCCGGGCACGGGCCGAGGCGATGACCGTGATGATGGGCCGGACGCACTCCGTCCACGCCGAGCCCACGACGTTCGGGCTGAAGCTCGCGGGCTGGGCGTTCGAGGTGGCCCGCGGCCGGACGCGCCTCGCCGCCGCGATCGACGAGATCGCCACCGGCAAGATCTCGGGCCCGGTCGGGACCTACAGCCTCCTCGACCCGGCGCTCGAGGCGGAGGTCCTCGCGGCGCTGGAGCTCCGCGTGGATCCCGTCTCGACCCAGGTCGTGCAGCGGGACCGCCATGCCGCGCTGCTCGCCGCGATCGCGGTCC
>SCTE01000073.1 GCA_004298915.1 Chloroflexota bacterium
CTCGCTCGAGCACCCGGTCGAGATCAAGGAGGGCATGGTCATCGCCCTCGAGACCTACTGCCCGGCCAGGGACGGCTACTCGGCCGCCCGGATCGAGGAGGAGGTCGTCGTGACGGCCGACGGCCCCCGGGTCATCACGCGATTCCCATCCGACGAGCTGTTCGTCGCCAATCCGTACTGAGGTCGACATGGCGTCCCCATCGAAGAAGTCCTCGTCCGCGTCCCCGGCGGCCATCCCGGCCGAGGTCGGCCTCGCGCTGTACCGGACCATGGTCGAGTGCCGCCAACTCGAGGTCCGGGCACAGGAGCTGTTCTTCGAGGGCCTCGTCCGCGGCACGACCCATCTCGGAACCGGCCAGGAGGCGGTGGCGGCCGGGTTCGCGGCGGCGATGCGCCCGGACGACTACACGTTCTGTACCTATCGAGGCCACAACCACACGCTGGCGCGCGGCGTGCCGATGGCGCCGATCCTGGCCGAACTGTTCGGGCGGGCCAACGGCCTCCTCGGCGGCAAGGGTGGTTCGATGCACCTGACGAGCGTCGAGCACGGAGCGATGGGCTCGTATGCCATCGTCGGCGCCCATCTGCCGATCGCCCTCGGCGCGGCCTGGTCGGCCCAGTACCGCAAGTCCGGCCAGGTCGCGGTCTGCTTCTTCGGCGACGGCACGACGAACATCGGTGCGTTCCACGAGGCGCTCAACATGGCCGCGGTCTGGAAGGCACCGGTCGTCTTCGTCTGCGAGAACAACCAGTACATGGAGTACACGCCGATCGGCGCAGTCACCGCCGTTGCGCGGCCGGCCGCCGATCGGGCGAGCGCGTATGGCCTGGAGCCGATCGTCGTCGATGGCAACGACGTCGAGGCCGTCTACGCGGTCGCCCAGACCGCGTTCGAGCGGGCGCGCGCCGGCGAGGGGCCGTCGCTCATCGAGGCGCTCACCTACCGGCACGGTGGCCACTCGCGCGCCGACCCGGCCAAGTACCGGCCCGCCGACGAAGTGAAGGCCTGGCTCGAGCGTGATCCGATCCCGCAGCATCGGGCCCGGCTCGTGGCGCGCGGCATCGCGGAGGCGGACCTCGATGCGATCGATGCGTCCGTACGGGAGGCCGTGGCCGCCGCCGAGGCCGAGGCACGCGCCGGGCTCGAGCCCTCGGTCGACGTGATCCCCACCGAACTGTGGAGCGACGGGGGTTCGGCATGGCGGAACTGACCTACCGCGCGGCCGGCGCCGCGGGTATCGCCCAGGAGATGGAGCGCGACGAATCCGTCGTCCTCATCGGCGAGGACATCGGCGCCGCGGGTGGCGTGTTCAAGCTCAGCGAGGGCCTGTTCGATCGGTTCGGGCCGGAGCGCGTCCGGGACACGCCGATCAGCGAGCAGGCGATCGTGGGAGCCGTGATGGGGGCCGCGATGACCGGGCTGCGTCCGGTCGGCGAGCTGATGTTCTCTGACTTCTTCGCCGTGACCTGGGACATGGTCATCAACCAGATCGCCAAGACCCGCTACATGACCGACGGACAGGCG
>SCTE01000074.1 GCA_004298915.1 Chloroflexota bacterium
GCGGGCGGCACCGCCGGCATCCTCCACGGATCCCGATCGCTGATGCTCCAGGATCAGGACGGCCAGGTCGTCGAGGCGCACTCCGCTTCGGCCGGCCTCGACTATCCGGGTGTCGGCCCGCAGCTCGCGGGACTCGCCGAGGCGGGGCGCCTGGAGGTCACCACGGCGACGGATCGGGAGGCCGTTGCGGCCATGCGATCCGTGACCCGGACCGAGGGCATCCTCCCGGCGCTCGAAACGGCGCACGCCGTGGCGGCTCTGCCGAAACTCCTGGCCGGCCTCGAGGGTTCCGGCACGCAACTTCCGGACGGCGCCCTGGTCCTGCTCGGGTTCTCGGGTCGCGGCGACAAGGACATGGCGGCCCTCGAGCGGTTCGTGGACGTCCCCGCCTGGACGGGCGTCGAGTGAGCCCGGCCACCGCGGCGTCGACGCACGCCAAAACCAATCAGACCGCGGGAGCGCGCCGCATCGCGGCCGCATTCTCGGCCGCCAGGGCCGGCGGGCGGACGGCCCTCATCCCGTACGTGGTGGCCGGCTATCCGACCTACGACGACTCGTTCGCGGCCGCGTGCGCGGCGATCGATGCCGGCGCGGATCTCCTCGAGATCGGTCTCCCGTACTCGGATCCGCTCGCCGATGGCGCCACCCTCCAGCGCGCTTCCCATGCCGCGCTGCGCAACGGGGCCACGCTGGATCGTTCCCTCGCGCTCGTCGCCCGCGTTGCCGCGGCCCGGCCGACCGTGCCGATTGTGACGATGGGCTACGCCAACCAGCTCATCGGTGGCGGCGATGGACGTGAGCGAGCCAGGGCGCTCACGGCAGCCGGGGCGGCCGGGGTCATCGTCGCCGACCTGACGCCCGATGAGGGCGCGCCGTTCGAAGCGGTCGCCGCTGCCGCCGGGCTGGCCGTCGTCTATCTCGTCGCACCGACCACCGCGCCCGACCGACTCCGGACCGTCGCGGCCCGGAGTGGGGGATTCCTGTACTGCGTGAGCCTCGTGGGGGTCACGGGCGCAAGGTCAAGCCTCCCCCCGAGCGTCCGTGGCCTCGTTGCCGCCGTTCGAGCCGTGTCGCCGGTCCCGGTTGCCGTCGGGTTCGGCGTTTCGAGGCCCGCGCACGTCCGAGCCCTCGCGGCATCCGGCGCCGATGGCGTGATCGTGGCCTCCGCCCTCGTCGATGCGCTCGGTGCGAACGGCACGAATGTCGAGGCCATGGCCGCCCTCGTGGCGTCGCTCCGAGCCGCGACCGCGCGGTAACCTGCGGCGATGACGACGCGCATCGCCCTCGCCCTCGAGACCACGGCCAAACGGACCTTCGCCAGCGCCATCGACTGGCCGGGACTGGCCCGCTCGGGCAAGACCGAGTCCGCCGCGATCGAAGCCCTGCTTGGTCACCTCGACCGCTACGCGGAAGTCGCCCTGGCCGCGGGCTACGAGCTCGCGGCGAATGACTTGGTCGTCGAGGTCATCGAGGCCGCCGAAGGGAACGCCAGTACCGATTTCGGCGTCCCCGGTCGCGTGACCGACGCCGACCGCCGACCGACCACCGCTGCGGATGCCGAACGCCTTGCGGGGATCGTGGCAGCCGCCTGGGCGCTCCTGGACCGGAACGCCGCCACCGCCCCGGAGGAGCTGCGGAAGGGGCCGCGGGGCGGCGGCCGGAGCACATCGAAGATCGTCGAGCACACGCTCATGTCCGACCACGCCTATGCCCGCGAGATGGGCCTCAAGGTCCCGGCCCCGTCGCGCGCTGACGGCATGTCCATCACGGCGCTTCGCGATGCCATGACCGACGTCCTGCGGCGTCCGTCGGACGGCACGCCGCTCGCTGGCCGACGCTGGACGAGTCGCTACGCCGCCCACCGGATCGCCTGGCACGCCCTCGACCACGCCTGGGAAATCGAGGACCGCTCGGAGCCCACGACATGAGCGGTGGGCGTGGCCCCCGGTGGCCGGGCGATCCGAGTCGTGGCGACACCACGTTCGGACCGCTCGTCGGCCTGCCGGATGAGGTCTTCTTCTTCGTCAAGGACCGCCAGCGGCGACGTGATGCCGAGGCCCACCGCCTGGCGGGGCTCGCAGGGGGTGCGCGGTCGTCTGGGGTTACGGCCCCGGGCCCGGCCTGGGACGCCCGCATCGCACGGCGCATCCGGCGTCTCGAAGCGCACGCCCGCCGACGGCTCGGTTCGTCGGACGTCCACGAATGACAGGCCCTCGGCGGCCGCCGCGATCGGCGCTGGTGGCAGCCGCGATCGTCGTCGGCATCGTGGCGGCGGTGACCATCGGCCCGTGGGTCGCCGGCCTCCTGAGTCCCTGGCCGGACCCGGCAACCTATGCCGGCGATCCCCGGCTGGCCGCGTGCCGGGAGAGGCTCCCCGACGTCGATCACGTCTTCGAGATGCGCCACGCACGCTGGTTTCCGCGGTACTTCCCCGGCTGGACCGACGGCCAGCCGGAGCTGGAGGTCGATGATCCGGCCCTGGTCGTCCTCTCGAAACCGAACGCCTACGCAGGGATGGGCGTTCCCCGGGCGGGCACGCCGAGCGATGACCCGACCGGGCCCAGCCCCACGCCGGAACTCCTGTACATGATGTGCATCGCGGTCGGCGCACCCGATGGCGCCATCGTCCACGTCTACGGTCCGATCCGCTTCGAGAGCATCGTTCCCGTCGTTTCGGAGTAAGCGGCCTTGCCGACTACCTGTCAGCGTCCGTACGTCGGCTAGCCCAGCGAAAGTTCGATCGCCTTGGCGGCCCGGCCCCGGATCGTCGCCGCTGAAACGCCGCTCTCAAGCAACGACCGGATCGACGTGTCGCCATCCGCCTTCGAGAGCTTGCGGCCATCGGGGCGATGGATCAGGGGGTGATGCAGGAAGCGCGGCGGCTCGACGCGGCCCAGTCGTCGGCCGAGGGCGATCTGGACCGGCGTCGCCTCGAGCAGGTCGTCGCCGCGGATCACGAGGTCGATCCCGTGCCGGAGGTCGTCCACCAC
>SCTE01000075.1 GCA_004298915.1 Chloroflexota bacterium
CCTACCCCCTTGACCCGCACGCCGCCGGCCTTGGCCGGGGCGACCGGCGGCGCGACGGACGGCAGCTGGAGCTGGGCATCGTCCACGACGCCGAGCCGCGTTACGACCGACTGCGCGCTGATGGCCCCGTAGCCGATCGCGGCGAGGAAGTCGTCGAGCTGGTCGAGGTTCAGTTGCCGGGCGACCTCCAGCAGCCGCTCCTGGCCGACCGCCGCGATCGACGTGCGGGCAAGGCGCCGCAGCTCGCGTTCCAGGGATTCCCGCCCATGGACGATGTTCTCGTCCCGTTCCTGGCGCTTGAACCACTGGCGGATCTTTTCGCGGGCGTGGCTGGTGCGAACAAGGTTGAGCCAGTCCCGGGACGGCCCGTGTTCCGCCTTCGTGGTCACGATCTCGACGATGTCGCCGTTCTTCAGGCGATAGTCGAGCGGCACGAGTCGGTTGTTGACCTTGGAGCCGATCGTCCGGTGGCCGACATCGGTATGGATCCGGTAGGCGAAGTCGAGGGGCGTGGCGCCCGCGGGCAGGTCCTTGATCTCGCCCTTCGGCGTGAACACGAAGACCTGGTCCTGGAAGATGTCGAGCTTGATGCCCTCGACGAACTCGGTCGCATCGGAGACGTCACGCTGCCAGTCCATGAGCTGGCGCAGCCAGGCGAGCTTGGCGTCGTAGTCGCGATCCGACTTCGAGCCTTCCTTGTAGCGCCAGTGGGCGGCGATCCCGACCTCGGACACCTGGTGCATCGCCTGGGTCCGGATCTGGATCTCGAGCGGCTTGCCGTCGAGGGCGATGACCGCGGTGTGGAGCGACTGGTAGAGGTTGTTCTTGGGGACGGCGATGTAGTCGTCGAACTGGCCGGGGATCGGCCGCCACAGGGCGTGGACGATGCCGAGGGCCGCGTAACAGTCGCGGACGTCCTCGACGAGGATCCGGATCGCGTAGACGTCGTAGATCTCGCCGAACTCGGCACTCTTGCGCTGCATCTTTTTCCAGATGCTGTAGATGTGCTTCGGGCGTCCCTGGAGGTCCGCGTTGATTGCCGCGGCCTGGAGACGCGGCTCGAGCTCGGCGATCGCCCGCTCGATATACCCCTCGCGGCCCTTCCGGCGCGTGTCGAGGAGCTTCGCCAGCTCGCGGAATCGCTCGGGCTCGAGGACCTTGAAGGCGAGATCCTCCAGTTCCCACTTGACCTGCCAGATGCCGAGGCGCTCGGCGAGGGGCGCATAGATCTCGAGCGTCTGGCGCGCGATCCGGAATTGCTTTTCCGGTGGCAGCGCCGACAGCGTGCGCATGTTGTGGAGGCGGTCCGCGAGCTTGATGAGGACGACCCGGATGTCCTCGGCCATGGCCAGGAACATCTTCCGGATGTTCTCCGCCTGCTGCTGCTCGTGGCTGAGCGTGCTGAACTTGCCGAGCTTCGTGACGCCGTCGACGAGGTGGGCGACCTCCTGGCCGAACCGCTCCTCGATGTCGGCGAGCTCGTACTCGGTGTCCTCGGGGACGTCGTGGAGGACGGCCGCTTCGATGGCAGCCGGATCGACGCCGAGTTCGGCAAGGATCTCGGCAGCCGCGATCGGATGGGTCACGTACGGCTCGCCCGACGCCCGGGTCTGGCTGCCGTGGGCCTCGACGGCCATCGCGACCGCTCGCTCGATCCCCGACAGGTCGGCCTGCGGGTTGTGGGCGCGGGTGGCCGCGATCAGGCTCGCGGTCTGCGCCTCGATCGAGGACGACGCGGCCGCCGCGTTCGCCCGGGTGAGGGCCCGCGATGACGTCCGGCGCGTGCGCGTCGGCCCGCGGTCCTCCGCGGGGGCGTCGGTGGGAGTTCGAGGGGCGGCCATCGTCCGCGCAGTCTACCCCGAGGTCAGGATCGGAAGCCGAGTTCCTCGAGCGCGCGTTCTGCCTCGACCCGCTCGTTCCACGGGAGCGCGTGATCGGCGTATTCGATGGTCGTCTCGTGGCCCTTGCCGGCCAGGAGGACGATGTCGCCGGGTCGAGCCCGCGCAAACGCGGCCCGGATGGCTTCGGGTCGGTCGGCGATCCTCAGGAACGCCTCGGGTCGGGCTCCGGCGTCGCGGGCACCGGCGGCGATGTCCTCGAGGATCGCCGCGCGATCCTCGCCGCGGGGATCCTCGTCCGTCGCGATCACGATCCGGCAGCGCTCCGCCGCGATCCTGCCCATCATCGGGCGCTTGTCGCGGTCCCGTTCGCCGGCCGACCCGAATACGGCGATGACCGTGCCGCCCCGGCCGGCCGCCGCGGGGCCCAGCTCGTCCAGGACGAGCGCCAGGGATGCGGGGCTGTGGGCATAGTCGACGATGACGCCGAACGGTTGCCCGCGGTCGACGACCTCCATCCGGCCGGGAACGCCGGTCAGGCCCTCGAGGCCGGCCCGGACGGCGGCCGGATCGAGGCGGATCGCGTGACCGAGGGCAACGACCGCCAGCGCGTTGTGGGCGTTGAACCGCCCGGAGAGCCGGAGGGTCACGGTCGCGCGGCGGCCCTCGACCTCGTGGTCCACGGCGAGTCCGCCGGCGCTCTCATCGATCCCGAGCAGGCGGACATCGGCGGACGGGTGCGCCCCGTACGTCAGGACGTGGGCGCCAGCCGCGTTCGTCGCCGCCACGAACGCCGGCGCCGACGGATCGTCCGCATTGACGATCCCGGTCCGCGGCCAGCCGGCTCCCACCTTCGCGGGGTGCGCCGCGTCGACGGCGAGGCGCTCAAAGAGCGACAGCTTGGCAGCGCGGTACGCCTCGAACGACCCGTGCAGCTCGAGATGCTCGTGGGTCAGGTTCGTCAGAATCGCGATGTCGTAGTCGATCGCGGCCACCCGGTCCATGGCGAGTCCGTGCGACGTCGTCTCGATGATCGCCGCCCGGTCATCCGCGCTCACCATCGCCCGGAGTGCGCGCTGGAGCCACGGGGCCTCGGGCGTCGTGCTGTGCAGCGCATTCGACTCGCGGATGCCGCCGATCTGGGTCGCGACGGTCCCGACCAGTCCCGCGGGCAGGCCCGCCTCGGCCAGGGCGGCGGCCGCGAGGAGGCTCGTGGTGGTCTTCCCGTCCGTGCCGGTGATCCCGATCACGCCGATCTCACGCGATGGGTCCCCGAACCACCATGCCGCCGCCGTCGCCAACGCGCGACGCGATGCACCGACGACGAGCTGCGGCACCGCGAGGTCCGGCAGGCGACGCTCGACGACGACCGCCGTGGCGCCGGCACGGACGGCGGCAGGGACGAAATCGTGGCCATCGGACCGGCTGCCGCTGATCGCCACGAACAGCGTGCCGTCGGCCACCTCGCGCGAATCGGCGGTCACGCCGCGGACATCGACGCCCGCGACCGACCCGACGACATCGACGCCGGGGGCGTCGAGGTCGTCGGGTCG
>SCTE01000076.1 GCA_004298915.1 Chloroflexota bacterium
TCGATGCCCTCATGAACTACCCACTCGCGATGGCCGTCCTCGGGTTCGTTGGCGGACCCCATCTCGATCATGGCCTCGCGGCCGGGCAGCAGAACTACCGGGACAACCTCGTGGAGCTCGACGGGCAGGGGTTCGCGGACGCGCTCATCCGGAACCTGACGGTGAATCGACCGGAGGCGACCGCCGTCCAGTTCAACCTCCTCGGGAGTCATGACGCGCCGCGTGCCATGTCGGTCATGGGCGAGGACGCGGTGCGGCTGAGGATCGCGACGCTCCTCCAGTTGAGCCTGCCCGGCACGCCGTCCATCTACTACGGCGACGAGCTGGCGATGAGCGGCGGTCCGGATCCCGACTGCCGCCGGTCGTTCCCGGAGGTTCTCGCCGATGCGGGCGAAGCCGCGCTCGCGCACCGCGCCTACGTACGGTCGGCCATCGCCGCCCGGCGCGAGGACATCGCACTGCGCCGCGGGGACGTTTCGGTCATTGGTGCGGCTGCACGGGCAGTGGCGCTGTCGCGGGAGGCCGACGGTCGCCGCGGCGTCATCGTCGTCAATGCCGGCGACGACGCCGCGAGCCTCGAACTGGGCCGCGCGCCCCTCGCCGGCCTCGGCGAGCGCCAGGGGCTGACGATCGGGCGCATCGCGATCGACCAGGATCGGGGAGTGGTCACCCTCGAGCCCCGCAGTGCCGCGGTCCTGCTGGGCGACTGACGATCCGGCGCGACCCGGCGTCGCCGACCGTCAGTGGGAGCTCGGCGCCTTCGCCTTGATCCCGGCCGCCGGGAGGTAGAGCTGCTCGGCGTATTCGCGCAGCATCCGTGTCGTCGAGAATCGCCAGAGGGCCTTCGCCATCGAGCGGCGCATCCAGCCCAACCATTCGGTCGGCAGTCCGTCGGCATCGCGCTGGTAGTAGGCCGGGATGATCTCGGTCTCGAGGATCCGGTAGAGGTCCTGGGCATCGGACCAGTCCTGGGCCGCCTCGTCAGGATTCGTCTCCCGGCCACCGATGGCCCAGCCATTGTCGCCGTCGAAGCCCTCGTCCCACCAGCCATCGAGCACGCTGGCGTTCACGACGCCGTTGGCCGCCGCCTTCATGCCGGACGTGCCGGAGGCCTCGAGCGGTCGCCGCGGGTTGTTGAGCCAGACATCGACCCCCTGGACGAGGAACCGGCCGATCCGGAGGTCATAGTCCTCGAGGATGAACACGCGTCCCCGGAGCGCGGCGCTCCGCGAGCGGGAGAAGATCTGCTGGATCACCGACTGGCCGGGTCGGTCGGCCGGGTGGGCCTTGCCGGCGAAGATGATCTGGAGTGGCCGGTCGGTGTCGTGGACCAAGCGGGCGAGCCGATCGACGTCGGTGAAGATCATCCCGCTCCGCTTGTAGGTCGCGAACCGGCGGGCGAAGCCGATCGTCAGGGCATCGGGGTCGAGCACGTGCTCGAGCTCGTCGAGGGTGCGCGGGGCCTCGCCGTGGCGGGCAAGCTGGACGCGAAGCCGGCCGCGGGCGAAATGGGACAGCTCGCGCTTCTGGCGGAGGTGCGCGGCCCACAGGTCGGTGTCGGAGATCTCGGCGATCCGCTCCCACCATCGGTTCGCGGCCGTGGCCGGATCGATGTGATCGAGATCGGCGTGCAGCTGGCGCTCGAGCAGCTCCGCGACCGGTCGACCGACCCAGGTCGGGGTGTGGATGCCGTTCGTGATCCCGAGGATCGGGTGCGGGACCACGTCACGCCAGGTGGCATTCGCCGTCTCGGCGTGGAGCTGGCTCACGGCGTTCGCGCCGACGGTCAGCCGGAGGCTGAACGCGGTCATGTCGAAGTGCCCCGCGTCCCCATCGGCGCCGACGCCGATCTCGAGGATGCGGTCAACGGGCACCCCGCCCGTGTCGGGCCGACCGTCGCCATCGAGGAGCGGGCCGGCAATCTGGCGAACCAGACCGGCATCGAACCGCTCGTTGCCGGCCGAAACGGGCGTGTGGATCGTGAACACGCTGTTCCGCCGGTTGTCCGCCAGCGCATCGTCGAGTGTCGCGCCGACGGCCACCGCTTCGCGGGCCCGCTCCGCGAGCAGGAACGCCGAGTGCCCCTCGTTGAGGTGCCAGACAGCCGGGTCGATGCCGAGGGCGCGGATCGCCCGCACCCCACCCACTCCCAGGACGAGCTCCTGGTGGAGCCGCATCTCACGCCCGCGCACGTACAGGATGTGGGTGATCGGCCGGTCAGCTCGGTTGTTCTCGGGGGTGTCGGTGTCGAGCAGGAGGACGGGCACGCGACCCACCTGGGCAGTCCAGACGTCGACGCGGACGTCGCGCCCCGGGAGCTGGACCGTGACCGACAGCGGATCGCCGGCTCGATCGAGGGCCCGGGTCAGCGGCAGGCGCGACAGGTCGTAGTTCGGGTAGGCGTGCTCCTGGTGGCCGTCGGCATCGATCGTCTGGCGGAAGTAGCCGCGCCGATAGAGGAGCCCGACCCCCACGAACGGGAGCGACATGTCACTGGCCGTCTTGAGGTGGTCGCCGGCGAGGACACCCAGGCCGCCGGAGTAGATGCCGAGCGATTCGTGGATCCCGTATTCGGCGCAGAAGTAGGCGATCGGGCCCGTCAGCTCGTTGCCGTGACGCTGGTGGAACCAGTGGTCATGGCCGTTGGCGAGGTAGCGATCGAATGCCCCGATGACCTCGGTGTAGGCCTCGACGAAGTCCGAGTTGTCGAGGAAGTCGGCCCATCGGATCGGGCCCGAGAGGATGGCCACGGGGTTGTGGCTCCGGCTCCAGGCGATCGGATCGAGGCGGCTGAACAGGGCCTTGGCGCTCGGATGCCACGCCCAGTACAGGTTGTAGGCGAGTCGCTCGAGGCCTTCGAGCGCCGGCGGCACGCGGAGCACGGTCGGGCGGACCGACGGGATACGCACGAGGGGGTCCATTCGCCGCGCATTGTACCGGTTCAGCAACCCGTCGGGGATGAGGGTTTCGGCACGCGCCGCGGTGGCCAATACCCGGCATCACGGGGTCGCTACCATCGGTCCCATGTCGATTCGCGTGGCGTTCCTTGCGGCGGAGTGCGAACCCTGGGCCAAGACCGGCGGCCTGGCCGACGTGGTCGATGCGCTGGCTCGGGCGCTTGGCACCCTGCCCGGCGGCGTGCTCGAAACCCCGATCGATGTCTACCTGCCGCGCTATCGCGGGATGGACGTGCCGGCCGACTGGATCCTGGGCCGGCAGACCGTCCGCGTGCCGGCACCCGGGCGCCGCGCCGGCTCCCGGACGGTGGTTGACGTGGTCGATGTCCGGGCTGACGGCTATCGCCTGCGCCTCGTCGAGCACCCCGCGTCGTTCGACCGCGCGGGCGGCTACTACGGGGATGCGTCGGGCGATTTCGCGGACAACGCGGGACGGTTTGCCCTGTTCTGCAGGGCGGCGCTGGAGGTGATGCGAGTCGAGGGTCGTGAACCCGATGTGCTCCATCTCCACGACTGGCACACGGCCCCGTCGGTCCACTATCTCGATGGGCCCGGACCGGAACCGGCGAGCGGACCGGCGACCCTGCTCACCGTCCATAACCTCGCGTATCACGGCTGGACCCCGCCCGCACGCGTGAAGGAGCTTGGTCCCGAATGGGCCGCGGCGACGCGGCGGGGCGAGGGGGTGGATCTCCTGCGCGCGGCGATCCTCGGGGTCGACCTGGTGAACACGGTCAGCCCGGGGTTTGCCGCGGAAGCCCTGACTCCCGAGTTCGGTATGGGACTCGACGATGCCCTTCGAACCCGCGGCGATCGCTTCTTCGGGATCCTGAACGGGCTGGATACCGACCTCTGGGATCCGGCCGGCGATGCGGCCATCGCGGCGCCGTTCTCGCGCCAGGATCGAGGCGGCAAGGTCGCGTGTCGCGCGGACCTGCTCGCGCGGGTCGGGATGGATCCTGCGGACGCGGGGCCGGTCCTCGGGATGATCGGGCGCCTCGATCCGCAGAAGGGGTTCGACCTGGTCGCCGAGGCGGCCCCGACGCTCCTGGGCGACGGCTTCCGGCTGGTCGTGCAGGGCTCCGGGCCGCCGGCCCTCGTCGGGGCCCTTCGCGAACTGGCGGCGGCCCGCCCGGATCGCGTCGCGCTGATCGAGCGCTTCGACCGGGACATGGCCCGCCGGATCTACGCGGGCGCCGACGGGTTCCTCATGCCGTCGCGCTTCGAGCCATGCGGGACGGGCCAGATGGTGGCCCTCCGCTATGGGACGCCGCCCATCGTCCATGCCACGGGTGGGCTTGCCGACACGGTCATCGACGAGCACGACCACCCGGGGTCGGGTACGGGGTTCGTCTTCCGGCATGCCTCGGCCGATGGTCTCGTCTGGGCATGCCGCGAGTTTGCGGCGCGGTTCGACGCCGGCGGGCCGGCCTGGGACGGGCTCATCGACCGCGGCATGGGCGTGGATTTCGACTGGCGAACGGGCTCCGC
>SCTE01000077.1 GCA_004298915.1 Chloroflexota bacterium
TTCGGGGCCGATGCGCTCGACGCGGCCCTCGCCGAATACGCCTCGCGTCACCGCCGCTTCGGGCGCTGATCGCCCGATGCTGACAGAGCGCCTGCGGAGCACCGCGATCCTCGTCCCGCCCCTGCTCGTGGTCCTGTGGTTCGGTGGGCCGTGGTTGATCCTGCTGGTCGGCCTGGCGGTCGGGTTCGGGGCTCGCGAGGTGTTCCGGCTCCTCGCCGCCGCCGGGTACGCCGCGTTTCCGGCCCTCGGCGTCGTCCTCGCGATCGTCATCGCGATCAGCGAGCCCATCTCGGCACTCCCGTCGGGATCGGGCCTCCTCCTGGCCAGCATCGGCGTCCTGCTGACCGGCGCGGCAGCCCTGACCCGCGAGGATCCGCGGGACGGGCTTGCCTCGTTCATGACGACCACGTTCGGCGCGCTTTACGTCGGGCTCCTCGGGTTCGTGCCGCGCCTCGCCGACCAGGCACCCGCCGTCCCGTCCGGCGCCCTGCTGGAGGTCCTGGGCGGGGACCGGGGCTGGGTCCTCGTCCTCGTGCTGGGCGTCTGGGCGTTCGATTCGGGGGCCTACCTCGTCGGGCGGCGGTTCGGCCGCCGGCGGTTCATGGCCCACATCTCGCCCTCGAAGACGATCGAGGGCGTCGTCGGCGGAACCGCTGCGGTGACCCTGGTGACCGTGCTGTTCGTCGCCGGGCTCGGCCAGGCCCCGCTCCACGGCCTCCTCCTGGGCCCGCTCATCGCGGCGGCGGCACAGGCCGGCGACCTCGTCGAGTCGATGCTCAAGCGGGCCGCGGGCGCGAAGGATTCGGGCCGCCTGATCCCCGGGCATGGCGGCATGCTCGATCGCCTCGATTCCTTCCTGTTCGCCGCCCCGGCGGTGCTCCTCTATGTCCTCGTCGCGTTCCCCTGATCCGGCCCGATGACGACCGCCCCTGGACACGAACCACGGGTCCGCGTCGCCGTGCTCGGATCGACCGGGTCAATCGGACGTCAGACCCTCGATGTCCTGGCCCGGAACCCACGGTTCGAGGTCGTCGGCCTCGCGGCGGGCCGGAACGTCGAACGCTTCGGAGACCAGATTCGGGCGGTCGGGCCGGCGGTCGCGATCGTGGCCGAGGACGCCCGCCGCGACGGGCTCGGCACGATCCCGGACGGGACGCGCGTGCAGGTCGGGGACGAGGCCCTGGACGAGCTCGCCGCGAGAACCGACCTCGACCTGCTGATCGTCGGGACCGGCGGGATGGTCAGCCTGCGCCCCGTCATCGCGGCGCTGCGGGCCGGGACGCCCGTGGCGACCGCCAACAAGGAGACGCTCGTCGCCGGGGGTCACCTGGTGATGCCGATCGCCCGGGCCCAGGCCGCGGCACGGTCCGCGGCCGATCCCGCCGACCCCCTCGGCAGCCCGCTGGCGTGGATCCGACCGATCGACTCGGAACATTCGGCCATCTGGCAGTGTCTTGCCGGTGAGCGGGCGGGGTCGATCGCGCGCCTGATCCTGACCGCCTCCGGCGGGCCGTTCCTCGACCTCCCGGCCGAGGAGCTCGCGAACGTCACCATCGCGCAGGCGCTGCGCCACCCGACCTGGGCGATGGGGGACAAGATCACGATCGACAGCGCCACCCTGGCGAACAAGGGCCTCGAGGTCATCGAGGCGCACTGGCTGTACGATGTCGGCTACGACATGATCGACGTCGTCATCCACCCCCAGTCGGTGGTGCATTCTGCCGTCCGGTTCGTCGACGGATCCGTGAAGGCCCAGCTGGGGACGCCCGACATGCGACTGCCCATCCAGTACGCGATCACCTACCCGGACCGCCAGGCCTCCCCGGCGGCGGCGCCGGATCTCGCGGCCATCGGCCGTCTCGACTTCCTGCCGCCGGACGAGGGCAGGTTTCCGGCCCTGCGCATCGCGCGCTCGGCCGGCCGATCCGGCCCGTGGGCCAGCGCCGCGCTGATCGCCGCCGACGACGTCGCCGTCTCACGGTTCCTCGCCGGTGACATCACCTTCGCCGACATTCCGCGCCTCCTCGAATCGGCGATCGGCCGGTTCGGGTCCCGGTCCGGTCCGCCGCCCGGTCTCGATGACCTCGTCGCCGTCGACGCCGACATCCGGGCCGCATACGCACGAGGAGCGATCGCTTGATCGAGATCGGCCGCACGATCGTCACCGTCGTCCTGTTCTTCGGGATCCTCGGCGCCCTGGTCGTCATCCACGAGCTCGGCCACTTCATCGTCGCGAGGCTGTTCCGTGTTCGCGTCCTCGAGTTCGGGATCGGCTTCCCGCCGCGAGCGAAGGTCCTGCGCGACGTCGGGGAAACCGTCTACACGCTCAACTGGCTGCCGATCGGCGGGTTCGTCAAGCTCGAGGGCGAGGACGGCGACGAGGCCGACGACCCGCGCTCGTTCGCGGCCCAGGGTCTCCCGAAGAAGATCCTGATCCTGGTCGCCGGCGTGGTCATGAACGTCGCCCTGGCCGCGGCGATCTTCACCGGGATCGCGTTGACGGGCGATCCCGCGATCGGCGTCTACGTGCCCTACGTCGAGCCAGGATCGCCGGCCGAGTCGGCGGGCATCGAGGTCGGGGACGTGATCGAGCGGGTCAACGGGGAGGCCTTCGGGGCCTTCGGGCCGAGCTCGGTCCTCGCCGAGTTGCACGACAGCGCCGGCAAGACCGTCACCCTCGCGGTGCGACGCGCCGACGCGGTCATCGACATCACGGCCACCCTCCGGACCCCGGACCAGGTCCGCGACGGCAAGGGTGCGCTCGGGATCGGGCAGCAGGGCACGTTGCCACTCGAGCCAAGATCCACCCCGGATCGCATCCACTACCCGGTCGACACGGCCCTCAGGCTCGGGCTCGAGCGCACCGAATCGGCCATGCGGGTGATCATCGACGGCGTCGGCCAGCTGGCCTCGGCGATCATCACCCGACCGACCGAGCCGCCACCGGCATCGGGCCCGATCGGCATCGCGACCCAGATCGGGGACATCTTCTGGACCCTCGGGCCGATCGTGACCCTGTACCTGGCCGGCATCCTGTCGGCCAACCTGGCGGTCGTGAACATCCTGCCGTTTCCGCCCCTGGACGGCGGCCGGATCATGCTCCTGCTGATCAAGCGGGTCGCCGGCACGAGGTTGTCGGTCCGGGCGGAGCGCCTGACCTACGTCGTCGGGTTCGTGTTCCTCATGGCGTTCCTGGTCTGGGTGACCGGGTTCGACATCGCCCGAGGCCTCGGCGGGGGATGACGGCCCCGGACCGCCTGCGCCCGCGCCGCCGATCGACCGCTACCGTCGACATCGGGGGCGTGCTCGTCGGCAGCGCCCATCCCGTGGTCGTTCAGTCGATGACCAACACGGACACCGCCGACCCGGATGCCACGGCGATCCAGGTGGCCAGGCTTGCCCACGCCGGCAGCCAGCTCGTGCGGGTCACGGTCAATACCGACGCGGCCGCGGCCGCCGTGCCGGAGATGCTCCGGAAGCTCGCCGACCTGGGCGTCTCGGTCCCCGTCGTCGGGGACTTCCACTACAACGGCCACAAGCTGCTCATCGACCATCCGGCCGCGGCGGCCGGCCTCGCCAAGTACCGGATCAACCCGGGCAACGTCGGCGCCAAGCGGCACGATGAGCACTTCCAGACCATCGTCCGGGTCGCCATCGACAATGACAAGCCCGTCCGGATCGGCGTGAACTGGGGTTCGCTGGACCAGCAGCTCCTGACCGACCTGATGGACCGGAACGCGCGCCGCCCCGAACCGCTCGATGCCCGGGACGTGATGATCGACGCGATGATCGAATCGGCCATGCGGTCGGCGGAGCTCGCGGAAGCGACCGGCCTTCGCCACGACCGGATCATCATCTCGGCCAAGGTGTCGCGGGTCAGGGACCTCGTCGACGTCTACCGGCTCCTGGCCGCCCGGTCCGACTATCCCCTCCATCTCGGACTGACCGAGGCGGGGCTCGGGATGAAGGGCATCGTCGCCTCGACGGCGGGGATCGCCATCCTCCTCGAGGAGGGCATCGGCGACACCATCCGGGTCTCGCTGACGCCCGCGCCGGGTGGCGAGCGCGAGGAGGAGGTCCGGGTCGCCCAGCAGATCCTCCAGTCGATGGGCCTGCGCGCGTTCCTCCCCCAGGTGAGCGCCTGTCCCGGCTGTGGCCGGACCACCTCGACGTTCTTCCAGGAGATGGCCGAGAAGATCCAGGGCCACCTCCGCGACCGGATGCCCGAGTGGCGGTCGATCCATCCCGGGGTCGAGGACATGACCGTCGCGGTCATGGGCTGCGTGGTGAACGGGCCGGGCGAGTCGAAGCACGCCGACATCGGGATCAGCCTGCCGGGGACCTTTGAGGACCCCGTAGCGCCGGTGTTCATGGATGGGAAGCTCGACCGCACGCTCCGCGGCGAGGGCCTCGTCGACGAGTTCATCGCCATCCTCGAGGACTACGTCGAGCGCCGCTATCCGGCGGCCAGGGAACCCGTCGGGGCCTGACCCTCGTTCGACGGTCCACCCATCCTCGTGTATACTCCGGGCCGGAATCGAATGGCCGCCTCCGAGGACGCGTGGGTGACCCCCACGTATTTTTTTCGGGCGACCGAACCACAGATGAACGTCAAGGAGGGCGATGCGACCATGAGTCGAGATTTCATCGGTGCCCTCCTCCAGCTCAACGCCGAGAAGCAGGTTCCGCGCGAGCAGCTGATCAAGACCGTCGAGGAGGCGATCGCGTCGGCCTACCGGCGGATCGCGAACGAAGAGGACATCCACGTCGAGATCGACGCCGACAGCGGCAAGATCCGCGTCTTCCGCGCCCGGATGGTCGCGGCGGAGGTCGAGGATCCCCTGACCGAGTTCACGCTTGAAGAGGCGCGCGCCGTCAAGCCGACCGCCGAGATCGGCGAGCTCGTCGAGACCGAGCAACTCGACGGTGACGTGTTCGGCCGGATCGGTGCCCAGACCGCCAAACAGGTCGTCCTCCAGCGCCTGCGAGAGGCCGAGCGCGATGTCGTGTACGACCAGTTCGCGAGCCGCGAAGGCGAGTTGATCACCGGGACCGTCAATCGCGTCGAGCCGCGGGCGATCATCCTCGATGTCGGCAAGGGCGTCGAGGGCATCCTCGCGACCACCGAGCAGTCGCCTCTCGAGCACTACCGGATTGGGCAGAACGTCAAGGCGTTCGTGCTCGAGGTCCGCCGCCTGCCCAAGGGCCCGGCCCTGTTCGTGACCCGGACCCACAAGGGCTTCCTGAAGCGCCTGTTCGAGCTCGAGGTCCCCGAGATCCACAGCGGCACGGTCGAGATTCGGGCGATTGCCCGAGAGGCCGGCAGCCGGAGCAAGGTCGCGGTCGGATCCCGCCAGGAGGGCCTCGACCCGGTCGGTGCCACGGTCGGGCAGCGCGGCTCCCGGGTCCAGGCCGTCGTCGCCGAGCTCGGTGGCGAGAAGATCGACGTCATCCCGTGGAACGACGACGCCGCGACGTTCGTGGCCAATGCCCTCTCGCCGGCCCAGGTCCTCTCGGTCGATATCGATGTCGAGCATCGAATCGCGAACGTCACGGTGCCGGAGCGCATGCTCTCGCTGGCGATCGGGCGCGAGGGCCAGAACGCGCGCCTGGCCGCCCGCCTGACGGGCTGGAGGATCGACATCCGGAGCGACGTCTCGGTCGCCGAGGCCAAGGCGGCCGAGGACGGTGCCGGCGCCGCCGTCGCCGACGGGCCGACCGCCGAAGCGCCTGCCGAGGTGCCCGCCGCCGAGGCGCCTGCCCCGAAACCGAAGAAGCCCACCGCGACCGCGGCCGCCACGAAAGCCGCAAAGGCCGCGAAGGCCGAGACCGAGGTCGAGGCCGAGGCCCCGGCCGCGAAGCCGAAGAAGGCCGCAACGACCGCGAAGGCCACCAGGGCCACCAAGGGATCGACGGCCGCCGTCGAGGTATCCGCTGACGCGGCCGACATGCCGGAGGTCGCGACACCCGCGAGGCAACCACGAGCCCGAGCCGCGAAGACCGTCACTGAGGAGGTGGCGCCGTAGCCGCGGGGGTTGCCACAGCCCCCGGGCGCAGGATCCCGACGCGATCGTGCGTCGCCTGTCGGACCGCACGCCCGAAGCGGGAGCTCCTGCGCGTCGTTCGTACCCCGGGCGGTGGCATCGTCGCCGATGAATCCGGCCGGCTGAGTGGGCGTGGTGCCTACGTCTGCCGGGACCTGACCTGTATCACCACTGCACTGAATCGAGGCGCCCTGAGCCGGGCCCTCCAGACACCGGTCCCCGAGGAGCTCCGCGATGAGCTCTTCGCGAAGGGGCCGAGCCCGCAACCCGAAGGAGGAGCCCATGGCCAGGAGTAGGAGCGGCACGCGCGGCCGCCGTGGGCCACGCAAGCCACCGCGCCGCGACGGGACGTTCGCGCCCGGCGGCGTCCAGACGATCGACCCGCGGGAGCGCGGCGCGGTCGAGCTGCCCTCGACCATCACCGTAAAGGAGCTCGCCGAGGTCTTCGGCGTCAACCCCGCGGACGTCATCCGCGAGCTCATCAAGAGCGGGATCTTCGCGACCATCAACCAGCTGATCGACCGCGACACGGCATCGCTGGTGGCCTCGGAGCTCGGGTACGAAGTGGCCGAGACGGTGGCCGCCTCGGCGGGCGACGGCGGCGACGATACCGACGACGGCGCCTCACCCGACGCGACCAAGGAGGAGCTGTTCACCGAGGACGACGAATCCAAGCTCATCGTCCGGGCGCCGATCGTGACCGTCATGGGCCACGTCGACCACGGCAAGACGAGCCTGCTCGACGCCATCCGATCCACGACGGTGGCGGCCGGCGAGCGCGGCGGGATCACCCAGCACATCGGGGCGAGCGAGGTCACCAAGGACGGTCGACGCGTCGTCTTCCTCGACACGCCGGGTCACGAGGCCTTCACGGCCATGCGCGCCCGTGGCGCCAAGGTCACCGACATCGCGATCGTCGTGGTCGCGGCGGACGACGGGGTCATGCCCCAGACGCTCGAGGCCATCAGCCACGCCAAGGCGGCCAAGGTGCCGCTGATCATTGCCCTCAACAAGATGGACAAGCCGGATGCGAACCCGGACCGCGTGAAGACCGAGCTGACCGAGGCTGGCGTGGTCGTGGAGGAGTACGGTGGGGACACGCCCCTCGTGCCCGTTTCGGCGAAGAGCCGCCTCGGCCTGGACGACCTCGTCGAGATGGTCCTGCTCGTCGCGGACCTCCAGGACCTGAAGGCGAACCCGGCCCGCCCGGCCATCGGCACGATCGTCGAGGCGAGGATGGACAAGAGCCGCGGCCCGGTCGCCACGGCGCTCGTCCAGACCGGCACGCTGCGCGTCGGTGACGTCTTCGTCGTCGGCGAGACCTTCGGGCGCGTCCGTGCGCTCGAGAACGATCGGGGCAAGCGGATCAAGGAGGCAGGTCCGGCCACGGCAGCCGTCGTCCTGGGGCTGTCCGAGGTCCCCGAAGCCGGGGACATCCTGCGCGCCGTCGCGGACGAGAAGGTCGCGCGGGCGATGGTTGACAGCCGCAAGGCGGACATCGCTGCCAAGGGCGGGGAGGGGAGCGGCCGGGCGACCCTGGAGGACCTGTACCGGCAGATCCAGGCCGGCCAGGCCAAGG
>SCTE01000078.1 GCA_004298915.1 Chloroflexota bacterium
CGAGGCCCGGCTGACGACCCGGCTCGCCGATCTTGCACGGGCGTGCGCGGATCAGGGACGGGATCCGGCCTCGGTTCGCCGAACGGTCGGCGTGCGGCTCCATGACCCGGGCGAGGGAGCCGGCGACGCATCCGGGCTCGACGCGGACGCGCGCGGCCTGGCCGACTTCTTCGATGAACTCGCGACGCTCGGCGTCGACGATGCGATCGTCTGGTCGATCTCGAAATCGGCCGCCTCGGTCGATCGGATCGCGGAGGCTCGACGGCTCCATCTGACCCGATGAGCTGCGGCCCGCCTGCGGGCCCTCGCTCGGCTAGGATGGGCCGATGAAGATCCAGGAAGCCGACGCCAAGGGCCTGCTGCTGGCCCAGGGGCTGCCGGTCCCCGATTGGTCGGTTGCCCACTCGCCCGCCGAGGCACGCGCGGCCGCCGAATCCATCCTCGCCGGCGGCGCCGAACGGGTCGTGATCAAGGCCCAGGTCCTGGTCGGCGGTCGCGGCAAGGCGGGCGGCGTCAAGCTGGCCGGCACCGCCGACGAGGCGGAGGCGGTCGCCGGTTCCATCCTCGGGATGACGATCAAGGGGATCACGGTCCGGAAGGTCCTCGTGGCGGCGGCGGCGGACATCGTCAAGGAGTACTACCTGTCGGCGGTCCTCGATCGAGCCGCACGTCGGATCCTCCTCATGGGGTCCGCCGAGGGTGGCGTCGAGATCGAGCAGGTCGCGGTCGACCACCCGGAGGCGATCATCACGATCCATGCCGATCCGCTGCTCGGGCTCCAGGACTGGCAGGCTCGCGATCTCGCGTTCCGGATGGGCCTGGGCGGCCATCTCAAGGCCGCGGTCGGCGTGGCCAGGGGCCTGGTCCGGACGATGCTCGCCAACGACGCGGACCTCGTCGAGATCAATCCCCTCGCGATCGTCCGCGAGACGACGACGGATGGCACGATCGAGCGCCTGGTCTGCCTCGATGCGAAGGTCACGCTCGATGATTCGGCCCTGCCGCGGCACCCGGGGCTCGAGGCCCTGCGCGATCCGGACGAGGAGGATCCCGCCGACGCGCGGGCGCGGGAGGCAGGGATCAGCTTCATCCGGCTCGACGGCACGATCGGCTGCATGGTCAACGGTGCCGGCTTGGCCATGACCACGATGGACCTCGTCAAGCGGGCCGGCGGCGAACCGGCGAACTTCCTCGACATCGGCGGCGGGGCCAAGGCGGACAAGGTCGCCACGGCGATGGCCCTCATCCTCGAGGATCCTAAGGTGAGCGCGATCCTGGTGAACATCTTCGGCGGGATCACGCGAGGCGACGAGGTCGCGCGCGGGCTCATCGAGGCCCGCGCTCGGCAGACCCGGTCCGTCCCGATGGTCGTCCGGATCGTCGGGACGAACGCCGCGGAAGCGGCCGACCTGCTCCGGGCGGCGAAGTTCGAGACCGCGACCTCGCTGGATGACGCCGCCGCCAAGGCCGTTGCCGCGTCGCGGTCGATGGGCACGTCCACCGGCGCCGGCCGATGAGCATCCTGATCGGGCGGGACACCCGGCTCGTCGTCCAGGGCATCACCGGCCGCGAGGGCGAGTTCCATGCCCGCGCCATGCAGGCGTATGGCACGTCGATCGTCGCGGGCATGACCCCCGGCAAGGGCGGCCAGACGGCCCTGGATGGCACGGTGCCCGTCTTCGACACGATGCAGGCGGCCGTCCGCGAGACGGGCGCCAACACGTCGTGCATCTTCGTTCCCGCGGGCGGGGCGCCAGACGCCATCCTCGAGGCGGTCGCTGCCGGCATCGACACGATCTTCTGCATCACCGAGGGCATTCCCGCCCTCGACATGGTTCCGGTGGTCGAAGTTGTTCGCCTGACCGGAGCCCGCCTGATCGGTCCGAACTGTCCTGGCGCCACCTCGCCCGGCCAGGCCAAGGTCGGGATCATTCCGGCATCCGTGCACCGCGAAGGCAACGTCGGGGTCGTGTCGCGATCCGGGACCCTGACCTACGAGGCGGTTCAGGCGATGACGGATGCCGGGATCGGCCAGTCCACGTGCGTGGGTATCGGCGGCGATCCCGTGATCGGCACGACCTTCCTCGACGTCCTCAAGCTGTTCGCCGCCGACCCGGACACGCGAGCCCTCGTCCTGATCGGCGAGATCGGTGGCGCGGCCGAGGAGGAGGCAGCGGCGTGGGCCGCCGAGCACCTGCGCGACATCCCCAAGGCGGCGTTCATCGCCGGACGCACGGCCCCGGAAGGCAAGCGGATGGGCCACGCCGGGGCGATCATCTCGGGCGGGTCGGGAACGGCCGCGTCCAAGGTCGCCGCGCTCGAGGCCGCCGGCTTCCGCGTCGCCGGTTCCCCGACCGAGCTTCCGGCCCTGCTCCGCGAAGCCGGCTACCGCGGCTAGGCCGCGTTGATCGGCTGATGGGCTTCCTCATGGACCTCGTGGCCGGCGAGAGCCGCGAGATCCTGCTCGCGATGGCGGTGGACGACTGGGCCGGGCTCGACGATCCATCCCGATTCGACGCGCATGTCGCGCTGGGCGGCGCCATGGATCCGACCTGGCTCGACCTCCTCAGCGAATCGATCCGCGACGTCACCGGGAGCGACCAGCCGATCGACTTCATCGACGCGCGGCGCGACCTCGAAGGGCCCGGCGACATCGGGGAGCGAACGGTCGAGGCCATCGATCCGATCTGGGTCAGTGGCGTGGCGCGGGTTCCGGATCGGCAGGTCGATGCCGTCGCGGGTCGCTGGATCGAACTCCTCGAGGACGAGATCGGCGACCTGCCTCGCGAGGAGAAGCCCTGGATCCGGCAGCTGGCCGGCGACCTGGTCGCGTTCGCGCGACGCGCCGATCAATCGCCGAGCGTCATCCTCGCCTGGTCGCTCTAGGTGTGATTCCCGGACACGTTGTTGACGAGGGCGGTCATCGGTGACCGCCCATCCAGCGAGCCGTGGGGTCGTCGCTCGTTGTAGTAGGCGATGAACGCCGGCAGGACATCGAGCCGCGCCT
>SCTE01000079.1 GCA_004298915.1 Chloroflexota bacterium
CTCCCAGAGCGCCTTGGCCAGCCGGTTCTCGGATTCGGCATCGGCCCCCATCTCGAGGAGTCGGCGATTCGTGTCCGCGGCTTCGGCCCACTTGCCGGCGGCGGCATGGGCGATTGCCTGCTCGGCGAGTTGCCGCTTGAGTCGCGTGGCGGCAATCGGGCTCGATGCCGGATCCATCTCGGAGAAGGTCACGAAGTCAGGTCCTTTCGAACGATCGAAGTTGTCGGGCCGCGCGGGGCGGCGACGGCGCGAGGTCGGGCGCGGGCCGGGCCGTTCGCCGGTGGCGCCTGTACAGGGCATGTGTTTGTAGCACCCGAGGCGCCGACGGTCAAATGGCCGGCGCCCAGAGCCGGGTTGGGCCTAGCTCCGAAGCCGGACGCTCCAGGCGACCACCACGACCCCGAGGACGACCAGCAGGATCGTCTCCCAGAGGCGTCGGGACGTCCGGCGCCGCGATCCCGAATCGGCGTGCATCGCATCCCACAGGAAGAACACGAGCACGAGGAGGGCCGGGCCGAGCAGTCGCGGGATCTCCATCGTGCGCAGGGCGGCGGCGGCAATCGCGATCACCGACGCACTCGTCAGGGCGAACCAGCTGACGTCCCGCAGGATCGAGGTTCGCAGGGCGCCCGCGCGGTAGCCGAGCAGGAACGCGACGACGGCATCGGCCGTCGCAAGGAGGGCCAGTTGCGCTCCGGTTGGGCCGCCCGTCGCAACACCGGGTTCGGGCAGCCCCCCGGGCACCAGGGCGGCCATGCCGGTGAACGCCAGGAAGCCCACGATGAGGGCCTCGGCACGCACGGCCGTCCGATCCGCGCCCGATGGCCCGGTTGCCGCTGCGAGGAGCCGGGCCTCCGTGCCCAGGACGCGGAGGAGGAGCCACCCGCCGACCACGACGGCCGGGATGAGGAGCGGCCCGATCGGCACGAGTCGAAGCGTCCCGAAGATCGCGACGACGGTCACGCCCGGGGTCACGAGGGCCTCGATCGGGACGCCGGGGCCGGTCGTCGCGGGGACGCCATCGCCCAGGACCTGGAGCGTGCCGAGGACGACCGCGGCCATGAGGCAGATCCCCGCGAGCCATGCCGCCGGTCCCTCGATGAGCCGGGTCAGGACCACGACGACCATCGAGATCGCCACGAGGTCGCGCGAGCCGCCGAGGATGCCCATCGGCTCGATGGTACGCGAGGGCCGGAGGCCGGAAGGGTCGATCATGCCCGCCGCCCCGGCGCGTCGTTCCGGGCGACGTAGTCGAGCAGCGCGGCCCGGCTGCGGGTGTTGATGACCGACGGGCTCTCGATCCAGGCCCGGCGGGCCTGGGAGGCGCCCCATGCCAGGTGTTCGAACTCCTCGACACGATGGGCATCGGAATCGACCGCCACCAGACAGCCGACCGAGACCGCGTGGCGCGCCCGCTCGACGGACAGGTCAAGGCGGGGCGGTGACCCGTTCATCTCGAGCACCGTGCCCGTCGATGCGGCCTCGGCATAGATCACGTCCCAGTCGAGGTCGAGATCGTCGCGCACGCCGATCTTCCGTCCGGAGGGATGGGCGATGACGTCGACATGCGGGTTGCGAATCGCCCCGAGGACGCGCGCGGTCAACTCGCTACGCGACTGGTTGCGCCCGACATGGAGTGACGCGACCACCAGGTCGAAGCGCGACAGCAGGGCATCGTCGTAATCGAGTCGGCCGTCGGCCCGGATCTCCAGCTCGCAGCCGTGGAGGAGGCGGAACCCCTCGGCCGGCGTCTCGGGCGGGGCCGTTCCGGCATCCTCCTCCGTGGCGAAGCGTCGATTGAGGCCGGCGATCACGCGCGCCTGCATGGCCACCCGTTCGGGCGTGAGGCCTCGGGCAATCGCCAGCGACACGGAGTGGTCCGTGAGGACCT
This sequence comes from Chloroflexota bacterium, assembly GCA_004298915.1. GTDB lineage: Bacteria > Chloroflexota > Limnocylindria > Limnocylindrales > CSP1-4 > UBA5189. The sequence continues at coordinate 1,892 of SCTE01000079.1, forward strand.
GGTAGGCATGGCCACGGCGTCGCGCGGCCTCGGCCATGACCTCGATCGGCTGCGTTCCGTCGGACCAGTCGGAATGCGAATGGAGATCGCCCTGGAGGTCCGCCAGCCCCAGGAGGTTCGGCAGGCGTCCCTCCAGGGCGGCCTCGATCTCGCCGCTGTCCTCCCGGAGCTCCGGCTCGATGAACGGAAGGTCGAGGAAGGCATAGGCCTCCGCCTCGGAGGCGAAGACGCGCAGTTCGGCGTCGGGCCCGGTCCGGACCGCCCCGTCCTCGGCGAGGCGGGCGAAACCCTTCTCGGACAGGCTCCAGCCCCGGTCGCGAGCGCGCTCCCGGAGGCGGACGTTGTGGGCCTTCGATCCGGTGAAGTGGATCAGGTAGGTGCCGGCGGCGCCGGGTGCCATGCGCATCAGGTCGATCCGGGGTCCGCGTTCGAGCTCGACCGAGGCCTTCTCGGTCCCCTGGTTCAGCACCGACTCGACCGCCGGCAACGTCGTGAAGCGACCGATCGCCGGTCCTGCGTCGGTGGTCTCGACGAGGAGGTCGAGGTCGCCGATCGTCTCGCGCCGTCGCCGGAACGAGCCGGCCGGAACGACGCGCGTCACGCCCTCCAGCCCGGCAAGGGCATCGGCCACGAGCTGGACCGCGTCGCGCGCCTCGCCCAGCAGCATGCGGCGGTCTCGGGAGCGGAGGCCATCGATCCCGTCGAGGATCGCCTGCTCGGTCCGGACCGACATGCCGCGCATGCCGCGCAGGCGACCGTCGGCGGCAGCGGCGCGGAGCGCATCGAGGTCGGCAATCCCGAGCGTCGTCCAGAGCTGGCGGACGGTCTTTGGGCCGAGGCCGGGGACGTTCAGCAGATCGAGGAGGGTGGCCGGGAATTCCGCCTTCAGGGCCTCGTGATACGCGAGGCGGCCCGTTCGGGCGAGCTCGGCGACCTTGTCGGCCGTGGCGCGTCCCACCCCCGCCAGTGCCGGCGGATGACCATCGACATAGGCCCGTGCGACGGCCACCGGTGCGCGGCCGATGACATCCGCGGCCCGGTGGTACGCAACCGTCTTGAAGACGAGCTCGCCCTTGATCTCGAGCAGGTCGCCGATCTCGTGGAGGATGCGGGCCAGCTCGGCATTGGACGGCAGGTCGGCGTCGGCGGGCGGCGCGGGCGTTTGGGACTGGTCGGACGCAGGCACGACACGATGGTAGCCCCGAACCTATGGCGCGATCAGACCGGGATCAGCAGGCAATCAGCCGGCGATGACCCGGTCGCGACCGGCCCGTTTCGCCCGAAGGAGGGCCTGGTCGGCCCGTTCGATGATCGCCGGGATCGGCTCATCTGCCTCGGTCGCATTGGCGACCCCGACCGATACGCTGATGCCCGGGACGCCGTGGTGCGACAGGTCCAGGGCCCGGACGGCGGCGCAGACGCGCTCGCCGACCTCGAGCGCTACGTCCGGGCCCGGGTTGCGGAGGAGGACCGCGAACTCCTCACCGCCGATCCGGGCCGGGACATCCTCCTCGCGAACCGCCGACACGATCGCGTTCGCGACCTCGTGGAGGACGACGTCGCCGACCGGATGGCCGAAGGTGTCGTTGAGGACCTTGAATTTGTCGATGTCGACCATCAGCACGGCCACCGCATCGCCGGCTCGACGGCGGCGGGCAAGCAACCCGCAGAACTCGTCGAAGTAGCGGCGGTTCGGGAGACCGGTCAGCGGGTCCGTGCTCGCGTTCGCCTCGGCCTCGCGGAAGCTGTAGGCGCGGGCGAACGCAGCGGATGCCTCGATCGCGGCCCCCTCGAGGAGCCGGCGGGCCGGGAGGTCCCAGGCGTCCCGGTCGCGGCGCGAGACCACGATCGCGCCGATCACGCCGGCCTCGGTCCGGAGCGGCGCGGCGAGCGTGTGGCTGAGCCCGTACACCGCCTTGACCCGTTCGGCGATCCGCGCCGCGACCTGCGCCGACGGGCCCGAGCCGATCACCTCGGCCCGTGGCGCTCGCGCCGCGTAGCTCTCGGTCGCCGTTCGGCGCCGGCCGACATCGGCGAGCATGCCGACGAGCCCGGAACCGCCACGAGGCCGCAGCCCCGCGGGCGAACCGCCCGCTCGAACGCGTCGATCGATCGCTCGTCCGGGCCGACCGCCTTCGTCGAGGCGGTCATCGCGTGAATCCATCCCGGGCCTGCGCAGGGTCGGTGCCGACGGCCACTCGCCGGGCCGGATCGGCGCGACTGGCGCGGCTCGGGTGCCGAGCAGGACCGCGGCCGGCTCGACGTCGGCCGGATCGACGGCCATCGGCACCGCGACCATCGAGGTACCTGCGCCGAGATCGAGGTCGCCGAGCGGGAGGACGGTGCTCGAATTGGGGACGCCGGCGCGGCGCGTGACCAGCGTCGCCTCGAGGACCCCGCCGTCGGCCCGACGCCGCACCACGACCACGTGATCAGCCCCCGTACCCTCGGCCAGGTCGTCGACGATCGCCCCGACGATGGCATCCACGCTGACCGAGCGCGACAGGCCGCGCAGGATCCGGGCGAGGTTCTCGGCCTCGGCTCGGCCACGCGCCTCCAATCCGACGACGGCGTCCCGGTGCGCGATCGCCGCCAGGGAGGCCACGCCGGCCGCTACCAAGAGCCCCCAGGCGAGCGGGTCGGACGTCGTGAGTGCCCGTGCCAGGGCCAGCACGACCAGGGCGATGAACGCTCCCGACAGGAGCCACCATGCCCGACGGACCGACCGATCCTCGGGGTCGCGCCGGTGTCCGGGGTCCGTGGAACTCACGGAACGGAAGCATGCGGCCCGGATTGACGCGCGTCCAGCCCGGCGGCATGGTACTTCCGTACTGGGTGGGCCTGGTACCTGTCCTCTTGTTGGTCAGCCCAGGGCCGCGGCGAGGGGATCGGGCAGGTCGTCCTCCCGAGCTTCGGCCGCGAGCTTCGCTTCGTACATTCGCGCGTCAGCGGCACCGACGAGCTCGGTCGGCGTCCGCACCGTCGGTCCCAGTGACGCCACGCCGATGGACACGCTGATCGGCACGGGCCCCCGACCCTCGGCCATCACGGGCTGGTTGGCCAGGTCCTCGTTGATCCGGCGGGCGACGGCGCTGGCCGCCGCGTGGTCACTCTCGGGCAGGATGACCGCGAACTCGTCGCCACCGTAGCGAGCCGGCACGTCGGACGCACGCAGGGTGGCCTTGACGATCGTCGCGAGGTGGACCAGGCAGCGGTCCCCGAACTGGTGGCCGAACGTGTCGTTGACGAGCTTGAAGTCATCGAGGTCGAGGAGCAGCAGGCTGAGCGGGCGTCGGGCGCGCCGGGCGCGAACCACCTCCTCGCCCATCCGTTCGTACAGGTAGCGGTGGTTGAAATAGCCGGTCAGCGGATCCCGGTCGGCAAGCGAGCGTGCGGCCTCGTACAGGTTCGCGTTCTCGAGGGCCATCGCAGCCTCGTTCGCCATGGTTCGGGCCAGGCTGAGCCGCACGTCGTCCGTCGGCACCAGCTCTCGGGCGAGCAGCTCGAGGAGCCCGACCGATCGACCCTTCGCGACGAGCGGGATCATGATCAGGTGCCGGAAGCCCTCCTCGCGGAGGATCGCCACCTCATTCGCGTTGGCATCGGGGTCCTCGGCATCGATGATGACCGTGACCCCCTGCTCGAGCACTTTTCGCGTCTCCGGGTAATCAGACAGCCGATAGGTCGGATGATTCTCGACGATCTGCCGGTCCGGGAACTCGCCCTCCGAAACGACCAGGTCGGACGCGACGTTCCATGAGCTGATCACGCCGGCGTCCATCTCGAGGGCGGCCGTGACGTGGCGGGCGATGACCGCCCCGACCTGCTTGGGATCGAGGGTCTGGGCCAGTTCCTGGCTCATCTCGAGCAGCCGGCGGAGCTCGGTCGCCATCGATCCGGTCCTGGTCAGGAGGCGCGCCGATTCGAGGGCCGTCGCGGCCTGGTCGGCCAGGATCGTGACCATCTGGAGATCGTCGTCATCGAACTGGTGCAGGCCGAGCTTCGAGAGCGTGATGACGCCGACGACCATGCTGTCGTGGCGCATCGGAACGACGAGCATTGATTCCGGGATGAGCTCGGTGCCGTCGATCTGGACACCGCGCGGATCGGCATTGGAGATCGGAAGAGCGT
>SCTE01000080.1 GCA_004298915.1 Chloroflexota bacterium
GCCCGATGCCGAGCAGGGACCACGCGATCCGGTTGCGAAGCTCGGCCAGATGGTCCACCAGGGACATCGCGAGGGACGGGTCGTCGGGCCCCGGCTCCGACTGGGCCGCAGCCGGCTGTGGCATGGGGTCCCCGGCGGCCACCGTCAGGCTCGAGCCGCCATCGTCAGCGCCGGTCCCGTCGGTGTCCGTCCCATCGGCACGGCCGTCGGCGGGCGCCGACGAGGGCGTCTCCTGGTCGTCGTCCATGCGCGGGGCGATCGAGCTCGCGCCCGATCAGGACGCCGGCGTCTCGGGCCCGGAGCCGGATGCGGCATCCGCCGCGGGCGCGTCAGGCGTGCGCGCGGGCGCCGGTGCGCTCAGCACGTTCGGCTTTGGCGCCTCGGGCGCGATCGGGTCGATGCTCGCGGCCTCCTTCACGTCCGAGGCCGCCTTGCGGAACTCTCGGATGCTCTTGCCGAGGGCCGTGCCGACTTCCGGGAGCTTGCCCGGGCCAAGCACGAGCAGGGCAATCACGAGGATGATGATCAGTTCGGTGGGACCGAGGTTTCCGATGAACGGCATGGTGGTTTCAGACCCGTGTTGGAGCCGCGGCGCAGTGCCTCGGGACGGCGCTCAGGGTAGCACAGGGAGGCGCGCCGACCACTCGGCGGCCGCGGCCCGCAGGCGCTCGCCGGGATCGGCTGCGGCCCCGGATTCAGGGCCGCCCGCGGCATTCGCGATGCCCCGGGACACGTTCACCAGCAGACCCCCGCCGGCCTTGCGTCCGGGCGCCTCGACGGACGTCGGACCGGACCGGAGCACGGCCTCGAGATCGCCGCCCTGCGCCCCGATCCCCGGGACGAGGAAGGCAAGCGATGGGGCCACCTGGCGGATCCGGGCGAGCTCCTCGGGCGCCGTCGCGCCGACCACGAGGCCGACGGTCCCACCCGGGCCCCACGTGGCGGCGCGCCGGGCGACCCGCGCATAGAGCGGCTCCGGGGGCGTGGCGCCGTCGCCGGCCAGCTCGAGGTTCTGCAGCTCCCCCGCGCCCGGATTCGAGGTCCGGCAGAGCACGTACGCGAACCGGTCGATCCGTTCCAGAAGCGGCTCGACCGCCTCCGACCCGAGGTACGGGTTCACGGTGACGGCATCGGCGCCCAGGACGTCGAACAGCGCGACGGCCTGGCGGGCGGCCGTCGTCCCGATGTCGCCGCGCTTGGCATCGGCGATGACCGGGATATCGGTCGGGATGGCGGCCCGGATCCGCTCGAGCGCGGCGATCCCGGCGCTGCCGTGGGCCTCGAAGAACGCGAGGTTCGGCTTGATCGCCGCGGCATGGGGACCCGCCATCTCCACGAGCAGGCGCGCGAAGGCCTCGAGGCCCGCGAGGTTCCGGGGAAATCCCGGAGGGAGTGCCTCGACATCGGGATCGAGGCCGAGGCACAGGACCGACCCGACGGCGACACTCCGAGCCGACAGCCGTTCGAGGTAGGACGTACTCGACGTCACGGCGCGGTGGAGGCGCTCGGGAGGTTGCCGCCCGATCCGGCCGGGCTGGCCGTGGGTGCCGGCGTCGGGGTTGGCGGGGGCGTCGGCAGGAGCTCGGCCGGGATCCACCAGCCCGGTCGGGACGCCGCGTCGAGCCCCGCGGCGATCGTCAGGGCGAGCGGCTCGCCCTTGAGGGCCGGCACGCCGCTGACGTCGAGATTGGCCAGCCACAGGTCGGTCACGCCCCCGTCGATGGACAGGTAGGCGATCGAATCGCCGGCGGGCGACCAGACCGGATCGAAGCTCCGCTCATCGGTCGTGACGCGGAGCAGCTCCGAACCTCGCAGCGCATCGAGGATCACGACATCGGTCCCGAACGAGGTGGTCCGTGTCGCCGCGAGGTAGCGGCCATCGGGTGACCACGCCGGCGACGTGTAGCCGGGGCCGGTGATCGCCGTGGCCTTGCCGGTCGTGAAGTCGTAGCGCATCACGACCGGCGCCCCGCGGGCCCCGTCGCGGCCATTCTTCACGAAGGCGAGGTAGCGGCCATCCGGCGAGAACACGGGGTCCTGGTGCCCGAGCGGCGAGATCTGGGGCGCGTTGAGCGAGGTCAGCTTGCCGGTCTTGACATCGAGCTCCTTGAGGACGACGTCGCTCTTGGTCGGGTCCGGGCCATCGGTGACGACAACGACCCGCGTCCCGTCGGGCGAGACGACGGGCTGTCGCAGGAAGTAGGACCAGGTGTACTGGCCCGAGATGATCCGGCCGAGCAGGAGCGCTTCCGGCTCGCCGGTCCCATCGGCGTGGATGCGCATGAGGGTCGGCGTGGACAGGCGGTACCGGCGCGCCTGGCCGCCGATCCGCCATCGCCCGCCTTCATCGACCGTCCGGATGAAGTAGATCCACTGCCCGTCGGCGGAGAACGAGGGCATCGAATCGTGGCCGCCCGACGTCAGGGCCGACGCCTTTGCGCCGTGCTGGAGCCAGAGGTTGCCAGCCTTGACGTACAGGATCGACCCGAGGACGTCCGACCGGGGATCCACGATGACGACGTTCGACGGCGTCGGCGTGCGCAGCGGCCCGCCATCCGGTCCGCCGTTGCCGCCATTGCCGCCGGTCAGGAGCGGCAGGCGACCCGTGAGCAGCGAGATGCTGAGGATCCCGATCACGAGCAGCCCGACGCCGGCCGCCAGGTCGGCGCGGGGCAGCCCGGCGAGGATCGGGGGGCGTGGCTCGCGGCTCGGGCGGCGTCGCTGGTTCATGCGTCGAGCGCGCCGCGGACGCCGGCGCCGGCCGGCGTGGTCGCCTCGGCGCCCATCGCGGTTCGGGGCGCGGCGGGCACGACCGGGCGGCCCGGGCCGACCGCGACGAGGTCCACGACCCGTGGCGGCTCCGCCGACGCCACGGACGCACCGTCGCCCGCGTGCAGGCCCTCGGCCGCCACGTCCCGGATGTCGAGCTGGAGGGATTCGATGCCGCCGAAGCGGCGGCTCACGAGCCGCGCGACCACGTCCACCCGATCTCCCTCCCCGACCTGGGTCGCCAGTTCCGGCCAGCCGAACGCGATTCCATCGAGGACGTCGAGGCGACGCTTGAGGACCAGCTGCGTGTGACCACCGCTCGCCTCCCGAGCGCGTGTGACCGTGAGGCCCAGGACGGCGACGAGGGGCTCGGGGTTGCCGACACCCCACGGCCCGAGCCGCGCCACGCCGGCATGGAGCCGATAGTCCACCTCGAGCGCGGGGAGGGCCAGGTCGATGTCCAGGACCGTCGTCGGGTCGCGCGGCACTGCCTCGCCGGCGAGGCGCATGAAGCGCTCGCGAAAGGCGGGCCAGTCCTCGGTCCGGATCTCGAAACCCGCGGCACCGGCATGCCCGCCGTGGCGGATCAGGAGATCGCCGCACGCGGCGAGCGCCTCGGCGAGGTGGAGCGAGCCGTCGCCCCGGCAGGAGGCACGGACGAGGTCGCCCAGGTCCGCGCCGACGATCGCGGGCCGGCCACGCTCCTCGGCGAGGCGCGCGGCGACGAGCCCGACGACGCCGACCGGCCACGGGCCGCGGACGATCGTCGCCGGCGCATCGTCAACGGCATCGGGCGATGTCCTGGCCTCGGCCACTGCCTGTTTCGTCAGGTCCCGGCGCTGGAGGTTGTCCGTCTCGAGGACCGTCGCGAGCCGGGTGGCTTCCTCCGGATCGTCGGTCAGCAGCAGGCGGGCCGCGTCCATCGCCTCCCCGACCCGGCCCGCCGCGTTCAGCCGCGGGGCGATCGCGAAGGACAGCGTCTCGACATCGACCGCGGCCGGGGCGACGTTCGCGCGGGCCAGCAGGGCCGCGATCCCGGGGCGCGGCGAGATCCGGGCGCGTTCCAGGCCGAGGCGCACGATCGAGCGGTTCTCGCCGAGGATCGGGGCAACGTCGGCGATCGTCCCGATCATCGCCAGTTCGGCAAGCGCCAGGGCCTCGGGCACGTCCCCCAGCAGCAGTCGCGCCAGGGAGAACGCGATCCCCGCGCCCGACAGCCGGCGGTCCGGGTAGCGGCTCTCGGGCCGGTGCGCATTCACGATCGCGACGGCATTCGGCAGCTCGTCCGGCACGCGATGGTGGTCCGTGACCAGCACGTCGATGCCTCGTGCCTGGGCCGCGGCGATCTCCGCGATGCTCGTGGTGCCGGTGTCCACGGTGACCAGGACGCGGGCACGCGCCGCTTCGGCGGCATCGACCGCCGCCATCGACAGCCCGTGGCCCTCCTCGAGGCGGGACGGCACGTACGGCAGGACCGCGACCCCGAAGGCCCTCAGGGCGAGCGTCAGGACCGCGAGGCCGGTGATCCCGTCGGCATCGAAGTCCCCGAAGACCATCACCGTCTCGCGCGTGTCGCGGGCACGGACGATGCGCGCCCGGAACGCCTCCGCGTCCGGGAGGAGCGTCGGGTCGTTGAGCCCGTCCCGCGGTTCGCCGAGATGGGCCGAAAGCGCGGCGGCGTCCGTCACGCCGCGCCGGAACAGGAGGTCGGCGGCCCAGGGACCGAGGCCCAGCGCCGTTGCGGCGGCCACGAGATCCGGGGGCGGCGGCGATGAGGGCGGGAAGACCCAGCGGGCCCGCGGCTGGAGCACGTCCTCAGGATGCCACGAGCGGCTGCACGGCCGCTCTACCCGGGCTTACGCCGAGGCCCGGCGCGTCGTCGGCGGCCCGCTGATCCGGCCGCGCTGGCGATCCTCGCGCTCCTGCCAGACGACCAGGAGCGGGCTCGCGTTGAAGATCGAGGAGTACGTCCCGGAGATGATCCCGATGAGCAGCGCGAGGACGAACTCCTCGGTTGCCGACCCGCCGAACAGGAGCAGGGCCGTCAGGGTCAGGACGACCGTGAAGCTCGTGGTGACCGATCGCCCGAAGGTCTGGAGGAGCGAGTGGTTGACGACCTCCGCGAACGGCTCGCCGGCGTGGCGGACGCGGTTCTCGCGGACCCGGTCGAAGACCACGATCGTGTCGTGGACGCTGAAGCCGATGACCGTCAGCATCGCGGTGACGAACAGGCCGTCGATCTGGACATCGAAGAACGTGCCCAGGATCGCAAACACGCCGAGGACCACGATGACGTCGTGGAGCAGCGCGACGAGCGCAGCCACGCCCATCTTCACGTCGCGGAAGCGGAGCGTGATCCAGCCGAGGATCCCGAGGCTGCCGACGAGGATGAGGATGATCGCCTGGTTGATGAGGTCGGAGCTGACGACGGCCCCGATCGAGCTCAGCGAGCGCTGTTCGGCGATCGGCCCGAGCGCGTCCTGCAGGCCCGTCGCGATGCGCCCGATCTCGCCGTCCTTCGGGACCTGGGTGTTACCGACCGGGGTCGCGCTCGGCGAGGCCGTCGGACTCGGCGATGGGGAGGCCGTCGGCTCAGGCGTCGGGCTCAGGGTGGGTGCCGGGGTCGGGGTCGGGGTGGCCGCCGGATCGGGGCTCGTTGACGGCGCGGGGCTCGTCGAACCCGACGGCGCGGCGGTCGCCGAGGACGATGGCGCGGCCGAGAGCGTCGGGACGGGCGTCGGGGACGGCTCGATCGTGCGCAGGTCCAGCTTCGAGAGCCGGATGTCGAAGAACCCGGCGCCGGTCAGGGCGACGGTTGCGTCCGCCTGGCCGAGCGCCACGAGCTCCTCGCGCACCTGGGCGGCGGTCACGTTGGGATCCTCGAACCGGATCGACCAGGTCGTCCCGCCGGTGTAGTCGATCGAGAACTTCAGGCCGGCCTTGCCGCCGCTGAACGGGGTCAGCAGGATGAAGATCAGGCCCGGGATCGTGATGAGGAGCGAGAAGGCGAAGTACCAGCGGCGCTTGCCGATGACGTCAAACACCGGTGTTCGCTCCACGCCGAACGCCACGGCCCGTCGGCCGGTAGGTGAACTCCGATTCGGAGATGCCGTACAGGCGGGCCTTGCGGGCCCATTCCTGGCCGACCACGATCCGCAGGAACGTCCGGGTCACGGTGACCGCCGTGAACATCGACACGAGGACGCCCAGGATCAGGACGAGCGCGAAGCCCTGGATCACCGACGATCCGAAGAAGTACAGGATCGAGGCCGTGATCAGGCTCGACACGTTCGAATCGAGGATCGAGTTCCAGGCCCGGGCAAAGCCGGCCTCGATCGCCTGGGGCAGCGACTTGCCGAGCCGCAGCTCCTCCTTGGTCCGTTCGAAGATCAGGATGTTGGCGTCGACCGCCATGCCCACCGAGAGCACGAAGCCCGCGATCCCGGCCAGGGTCAGGGTCACCGGGATGAGCCGGAAGATCGCGAACAGGACGAGCGCGTAGTAGATGAGGGCAACGCTCGCCACCGCGCCCGGGAGCCGGTAGTGCAGGAGCATGAAGATCAGCACGAGCAGGACCGCGATGCCGCCCGCGAGCACGCTCTTGTGGAAGAACTCGAGGCCCAGGGTCGGGGCGATCGTGTCACTCGACAGTTCCTCGACCGGGAACGGCAGGGCGCCGAAGCGCAGGACGTCCACCAGCTGCTTGGCTTCCTTCTGGGGAATGCCGCCGATCGTCTGGCTGTTGCTGATCTGGACCTGGCCGCCGGTGATCGGCTGGCGAATGACCGGCGACGAGATGATGTTCGAGTCGAGGACGATCGCGAACTGCTCGTTCACGTGCGCCGCGGTCCACTTGCCGAACAGATCCGATCCACCGGCCCTGAGCCGGAAGTTGACGGCGCGGTTGCCGCGTTGATCGGACCCGATGGACGCGCTCTCGAGCTGGTCGCCCGAGAACAGGATGCAGATCTTGGTGATGCTCCCGCTCGGCGGACAGGTCGTCGCGCCGGTGAGGTCGAGGGTCTGTCCCTGAGTCACGGTGGTGCCGGTCGGGATCGGGACGAAGTCGAGGCGGCCGGTCGTGCCAACGAGCGCCCGGACGGCGCTCGTGTCCGTGACGCCCGGGAGCTCGACCACGATCCGATCCGTGCCGCTGGTGACGACGACGGGCTCGGCCACGCCGGTCGAGTTGACCCGCTTGTCCATGATGTCGCGGACGACCGCGAGGTCGGCAGCGGTCGGTGTCTTGCCGCCGGAGGGCACGACCCGGTATTCGACCTTCAGGCCGCCCTGGAGATCGAGGCCGAGCTTCGTCTCGATCGGACGCGAGCCGCTCTCGCTGTCGAGTCCGGGCAGCCGCAGCCGGGGCCAGAAGTCGATCACGAGTGCGAACACGCCGATGAGGGCGATCAGGATCAGGGCAGGCCTACGCATCGACGGCGGATGATACAGGCGCGCGGGCGACGTTGCCCGGCAGCGCGATCAGGACTCGAGCCCGGCCTTGATCCTGGCCGCGAGCGCCGGTCCGATCCCCGGGAGCGCGGCGAGCTGCTCCACCGGGGCCTCGCGGATGCGCTTGATCGACCCGAACGTCCGGAGGAGCACCGCGCGGCGGCGCGGGCCGACACCCGGCAGGTCGTCGAACGCCGACCGGATCGAGGCCCGGGCCCGCAACTTCCGGTGGTAGGTGATCGCGAATCGATGCGCCTCGTCACGAAGCCGCTGGACCAGGTAGAGCGCCTGCGACGTCGTGGGCAGGAGCACGGGATCCTCGCGACCCGGGAGGATCAGCTCCTCGCGCTCCTTGGCCAGACCGGCCAGGGGCAGGTCGTGCAGCCCCAGCTCATCGAGGACGATCTTCGCGGCGCTCACCTGGGCCCGGCCACCATCCACGATCACGAGGTCGGGCATCGCCCAGCGCTGCTCCTCGGCACTCCCCTCCTCGCCCGCCTTGGCGTTCCGGAACCGGCGCCGGAGGACCTCCTGGTGGCTGGCCACGTCGCTCTGGCCCTGGACGGTCCGGATCTCGAACCGTCGGTACTCGCCGGTCCGGGGCCGGCCGTCCTCGAAGACGACCATGCTGCCGACGCTGTTGGTGCCCTGGAAGGTCGAGATGTCGTAGCACTCGATCCGTTCCGGGAGGCCCGGCAGGTCCAGCGCCGCCGCCAGCTCCTCGAGGGCGCCGAGGGTCTTGCCCTGGTCCGCCAGCCAGCGGACCTGCTCGCGCGCGAGCATCTCGGCGGCGTTCCGGGTCGCGAGCTCCATCAGGCGTCGCCGCTCGCCGCGCTGGGGGGCATGCAGGCGGACGCCGGCAGCGCGGGCGCCCTCGGGGGCGGTTGCGGCACGGCGGTCCGTCAGGAACCGTTCCAGGTCGTCGGCGTCGATGAGGGCGCGCGGGACCGCCACCTCGCGCGGGACGCTCGTCGCGCGGCCGTAGTACTGGAGCAGGAACCCGGTCAGCACCTCGTCGTCGGTGGTGTCGCGCGGTGAGGCCAGCAGGAACACGTCCCGGCCGATCGCCTTGCCATCGCGGATGACGAACAGCTGGACCGCCGCCTGGTTGTCCTGCCGGGCGAGGCCGACGAGATCGAGGTCCGTCTTCGCGAACGCCTCCATCTTCTGGCTCTCCATCGTCCGCTCGATCGCCCGGACCTTGTCGCGAAGCGCGGCCGCGCGCTCGTAGTCCTGGCGGTCCGATGCCTGGGACATTTCCGTGCGCAGGGCATCGGCGACCGATTCCTGGCGACCCTCCAGGAAGAGTTCCACCTGGGCGATGTCGGCGCGATAGGCGTCCTTCGTCACGGCCTCGATGCACGGGCCCTGGCAGCGCTTGATGTGGTACAGCAGGCACGGGCGCTGGAGGGCCCGCTCGCCGTCGCGGATGTCGATGGTGCAGGTCCGGAACGGGAACAGGCGGCGGACCAGGTTCATCGCCTCGTCCACGCTCGAGGCGGACGCGTACGGCCCGAAGTAGCGGCTGCCGTCCTGGGGCAGCTTCCGGGTCCGCTCGATGCGCGGGAAGTCGTCCCCGAGCGTGACCTTGATGTACGGGTAGCTCTTGTCGTCCTTGAGCCGGACGTTGAACATCGGCTGGAAGCGCTTCACGAGGTTGCCCTCGAGCAGGAGCGCCTCGGAGATCGAGTCCGTGAGCGTGTACTCGACGTCAACGACCTTGTCGATGACGCTCCGGATCCGGTGCATGTCCCCGGCCGGCGATTCCTTCTGCCAGTAGCTCCGGACGCGGCTGCGGAGGCTCTGCGCCTTGCCGACGTAGATGACCTCGCCCCGGGCGTCCTTCATCAGGTACACCCCCGGTCGGTCGGGCAAGTTCTTGAGCGTCGCGGTCAGGGCGGTCGGGAGCGGATCGGTCACCGCTCCATGCTACGAGGACGCGGGATTCGTGCTCGCGAATGGACGAGGCCGGACCCGTGGGATCCGGCCTCGAAGTTCGCGGTGCAGCCGCGATTGACTACTTCAGCTTGAAGTGTGCGTAGAGCACGGAGCCGTCCTGCGTCGTCATCGACACCGAGTAGCAAACGCCCGGTGTCTTCGGGGTCTGCCAGTTCTGGATGAACTGACCTCCAGACCCGTCGTACCGAAGCGAGGTGCCACCGGTACTCGTGATCTCGATCGCATCGGCCGGCACGTCGATGAAGGCCATGCAATTCGTGATCGTGGCCTTGAAGCCCTTGACCGCGCTCACGTTCGTCAGTTCGGTTGCGCCCTGGAAGATCTCGAACTTGAGCGGGACGGTCGATCCGCCCTTCACGGTGTTCAGCATCCCCATGTCAACAGGCTGATAGAACCCGAACAGCGTGTACCCGATGATCGTGAACGTCTTCGTGTCTGTGCTGCCGAAGTGGTTGGTGTCGCCTGCGTATGTGGCAGTCGCGCTTGCCGTGCCAGGGAACGTGTTGCTCAGGTAGGTCACGGTGACCGAACCGCTGAGGCTACCGGCCCCGGTGACCGCAGCCGAGCACGGCGTCAGGGCGAGGCCGGTAAACAAGGCGCTGGCCGGGCACGTCACGACCGTGGTCGAGGGCGCCTTGGTGATCGTGAAGCCGGCAGAGCCCGCGCTTCCATTGTGATTGGCGTCGCCCGCGTAGCTCGCGGTGACGGTCGCACTCCCTGCATTTGTGTTGTTCAGGTAGCTCGGGGTCAGCGAGCCCGAGAGCCCGCCCGCCCCGAAGTACGAGGCGGTGCACGGGGTAAGAGCCAAACCTGTGTAGGTGTAGGGACCGGCCGGGCAGGACACGACCGTGGTCGAGCTGGCCTTGTCGATCGTGAAGTCCTGGTTGTCGTCGCTGGCCTCGTGGTTGGCGTCGCCCGGGTAGCTGTAGGCGGCGTTGGCCGTGCCGGC
>SCTE01000081.1 GCA_004298915.1 Chloroflexota bacterium
TCGATCGGATCTGCGACCCGGGACCCGCGGGCCTCGGAGGCGCCGGTGGCTCCGGCCCCGACGAGCTCCATGGTCAGTCGCGTCCCGCCCACCTGGCCGAGCTGCTCGGTCGGCAGGCCGTACTGGCGGGCGAGGAGCTCGAAGGCGGGTGCGTGCCGCGGCCGCGTCGTGACGACGATCCGGGTCGGGCTCTCGCCGAACAGGTCCACGGCCGGTGAATGGGCGATCGCGATCCGGGTCTGCGCCCCGAGACCGCTCCACATCGCGCACTCGGCGAGGGCCACCGCGAGGCCCCCGGCGCTGACGTCCTGGGCTGACGCAACCAGCCCGCGCGCCACCGCCTCGCGGATGCAGGCCTGGAGGCGGGCCTCCAGGCCGAGGTCGATCGAGGGCGGGTCGTCATCCGCGGCGAGGCCACCGAGCCGGGCGTACTCGCTCCCCGCGAGGCCCGGTGTTGTCGCGCCGAGGAGCAGGATCGTGTCGCCGTCGGCCGCAAACGCCGGCCCGACGGCAGCGGCCACGTCGTCGAGCAAACCGACGACACCGATCTCCGGCGTCGGCAGGATCGCACCGGATGGCGATTCGTTGTACAGCGAGACGTTCCCGCCGGTCACCGGAAGCCCGAGCGCCCGGCAGGCATCGCCGAGACCGCGGACCGCTTCGCTGAGCTGCCAGAACGCCTCCGGCCGCGTCGGGTCCCCGAAGTTCAGGCAGTTGGTCACGCCGAGCGGTCGCGCCCCGGTGATCGCGACGTTCCGGGTGGCCTCGGCCACGCTGAAGACCGCGCCCAGCCACGGATCGATCCCGCCGATGGGGGCATTGGCGTCGGTCGTCGCGACGAGTGCCCTGGTGCTCCCCTTGATCCGCAGCACGGCCGCGCCATGACCCGGTCCAGTGACCGTGTTGACCTGGACCGTGCTGTCGTACTGCTCGAAGACGGGCCGTCGCGAGGCGAGGTTGGGGCTGCCGAGGAGCGCCAGCAGCACCGCGCCCGGGTCCATGCCGCGCTCGGGGAGGTGCTCGGCCGGATCGCTCGGCGCGCCGGGTGCCGGCGCATCGCGGCGGCGGGCCGGCGGGGTGGCGACCCGCTGGTGGACGATCGCGTCCGATGTCAGGGCACGGGCGGGAATGCGGGCCACCTCGCGCGCACCCGGGGCCGGCGCGACCCCGCCGTCGGCCGCCGCGTCCTCGACCAGGCCGCCGACGACGACCCGGATGTCGGGGGTCGCGGTGACCCGACCGATGACCGCGCAGGGCAGGCCCCAGCGCGCACAGACGGCGCGGACCGCCACCTCCCGCTCGGGCCGGATGACGGCGAGCATCCGCTCCTGGCTCTCCGAGATCAGGACCTCGAACGGCTCCATGCCGGGTTCGCGCCGCGGGATGGCATCGAGGTCCACGAGCATGCCGGTCCCCGATCGGTCGGCCGTCTCCGACGTTGCGCAGGTGATCCCGCCCGCGCCGAGGTCCTGGAGCCCTTCCACCAGGCCGCCTTCGATGAGCTCGAGCGAGGCCTCGATGAGCAGCTTTTCCGCGAACGGGTCGCCGACCTGGACCGACGGGCGCTTGGAGGGATCGTCGTGGGTGAACGTGGCCGACGCCAGGACCGAGGCACCGCCGATCCCGTCACGACCGGTGGCACTCCCGAACAGGACCACGAGGTTTCCGGGGCCCGGGGCCTGGGCGAGCGTGAGCAGACGTTCCTCGAGGATCCCGATCGCCATCACGTTGACCAGCGGGTTCCCGGTGTACGACGGATCGAAGACCAGCTCGCCGCCGACGGTCGGGACCCCGACGCAGTTGCCGTAGCCACCGACGCCACGGACGATGCCATCGACCAGATGGCGGGTCCGCGGGTCCGATGGATCGCCGAACCGGAGCGCATCGAGGACCGCGATCGGCCGCGCGCCCATCGTGAAGATGTCACGCAGGATGCCGCCGACGCCCGTTGCCGCACCCTGGTACGGCTCGACGGCGCTCGGGTGGTTGTGCGACTCGATCTTGAACGCGACCGCGAGCCCGTCCCCGATCGAGATGACGCCGGCATTCTCGCCCGGGCCGGCTACGACGCCCTCGCCGGCCGTGGGCAACGTCCGGAGGAGCGGCTTCGAGCTCTTGTACGAGCAATGCTCGCTCCACATGACGCTGAACATCGCGAGCTCAACGTCGTTCGGGTCGCGCCCCAGCCGATCTCGAATGGCATCGAGCTCCTCGTCGGTCACGCCGAGCGCGAGGTGGAGAGGCAAGGAGGCCGGCGCCGGCGTGGGCGGCACGGTCCCGGCGTCGGCGATCGTCATCCGACGAGGACCTCGGGTCGGCGGCTGGATGCGACCGACGCCGCTGCGCTCTCGACGAACGAGCGGACGATCCCGAACCCGTCGTCGGATCCGAGGAGGGATTCCGATGCCCGCTCGGGATGCGGCATGAGGCCCGCCACGTTCCCAGCCGCGTTCCGAACACCGGCGATGGCACGCAGCGAGCCGTTCGGGTTCGCCGGGTCATCCGTTTCACCGGCGACCGCTCCGTTGGCCCGGACGTACCGGAACAGGACCTGCCCGTTGTCCTCGAGCTCGTCGAGCGTCGCCGTGTCCGCGAAGTAGCAGCCTTCCCCGTGGGCGATCGGCAGGCGCAGTGGCCGCCGCGGCCCGGCGAGGTTCGTGAACGGCGTGTCCGGGTGCTCGACGGCGACGTGGACATCGCGTCCTAGGAACCGCAGGCCGCGATTCCGGAGCAGGGCACCCGGGACGAGCCCCGCTTCGGCGAGGACCTGGAAGCCGTTGCAGATCCCGAGCACGAGGCCGCCGTCCGCGGCAAAGGCGGCGACGGAGCGCATGACCGGGCTGAACCGCGCGATGACCCCGGCGCGAACGTAGTCGCCATAGGCAAATCCGCCCGGCAGGATGACCCCGCTGACGCCCTCGAGATCGGCCTGCTCGTGCCACAGCTCGACCGGCTCGGCGCCCGCGAGGTCGATGGCATGCAGGGTGTCGCGGTCGCAGTTGGAGCCGGGAAAGACGATGACGCCGATCTTCGTCATGGGCGGTCCGCCGCGGCTTCGCCGGGCTGGGCCTCGGCCACGCTCCCGTTCGGCGCCTCGAGCTGTTCGACCGCGAAGGCCTCGATCAGCGGGTTCGAGAGCAGCTCCCGCGCCAGCCGCTCGACGACGGACCGTGCCGAACCCGCATCGGGGGCATCGACCGTCAGCTCCACCCGCCGACCGACCCGGACCGCGGAGACGCCCTCGATCCCGAGATGGCCGAGGCTGCCCTCGACGGCGCGCCCCTGCGGATCGAGGATGCCTTCCTTCGGCGTCACGTTCACGGCATACCGATACGCACTGCTCATGGCGTGATCACATCCTCTGCGAGATACCGGTCGAAGCTCCCGCCCGTGATCCGCTCGAACGCCTCGACGTACCGGGCGCGCGTCCCCTCGACGACCGCCGGCGGGAGATCCGGGCCAGGGGCGGTCTTGTCCCAGGCCTGGGTTTCGAGCCAGTCGCGAACGAACTGCTTGTCGAAGCTCGCCTGGGACCGGCCCGGTTCATAGGTCGCCGACGCCCAGAACCGGGAGGAATCGGGCGTCAGGACCTCGTCGATCAGGATCAGCTCCCGGTCCACAAGACCGAACTCGAACTTCGTGTCGGCCAGCACGAGCCCGACGCCGGCACAGTGCCGGGCGGCGCGCTCGTAGAGTGCCAGGGCGGTCGAGCGGACGCGGTCGGCCAGCGGCCCCGCATCGGCCCCGACGATCGGCCGCAGGGCCTCGACCATGGCATCGAAGTCGATGTTCTCGTCGTGCTCCCCCATCTCCGCCTTCGTAGCCGGCGTGAGGATCGGGTGTGGCAGGCGATCCCCCTCACGGAGGCCGGCCGGGAGTCGAATCCCGCAGATCGCCCCATCCCCGAGGTACGCCTTCCAGCCCGATCCGGCGAGGTACCCGCGGATCACGACCTCGATGGGCAGGACGCGAGCCAGGCGTCCGAGCATCATCCGACCGCGCAGGTCGGCCCGGGTCTCCCGATCCACGATGCCGGCCGGGACATCGGCCGGATCCGTCGAGATCAGGTGATTGGCGACGATGTCCCGTGTCGCATCGAACCAGAAACGGGACAGGCCGGTGAGCACGCGGCCCTTGTCCGGGATCGTGGTCGGGAGCACGACGTCGAACGCCGACAGCCGATCGGACGCGACGAGGAGCAGCGCGTCGTTGCCGACGGCGTACAGGTCCCGGACCTTGCCCGACCGGACGAAGGCCGCCGACGCCGTCACGCCGAGACCCCGGACGGCAC
>SCTE01000082.1 GCA_004298915.1 Chloroflexota bacterium
CCACGACCGGCAAGGGTCCACCGGCGGGCCAGTTCGCGGTGGGTAACCCGGCTCCGGCGTTCACGGGCACCACGCTGACGGGCGCGACCCTGTCACTGAGCGACGTTCGCGGCCGACCGACCGTCGTCAACTTCTGGGGGCCATCCTGTGTTCCGTGCCGCGACGAGTTCGCGCTGTTCAAGAGCGCCCTGGCGCAGCACGCCCCCGATGACCTCGCCCTGATCGGCGTCCTCATGTTCGACGCCCCCGCCCCGGCCCAGGACTTCATCGTCGCCAACGGCGCGACCTGGCCCACGATCGATGACCCCGATGGCGCGATCCGCACCGCGTATCGCGCCGTGGCGCGGCCGCAGACCTATTTCATCGACCGTGATGGGGTGCTGCGCGGCATCCAGGTCGGGCAACTGACGGTGGCCGACTTCGACCGGCTTTACGCCAAGATCGCCGGACCTGCGACCCACGCGACGCCGTGACGGCCGACCCGCGCGATGCTGCCTTCGAGCTCGTCGACGTCGTCAAGCGCTACGGACCGCGAATCGTCCTCGCGGGCCTGACGGTCGCGATCCGGCCGGGGGAGTTCGTGGCGCTCCTCGGGCCGAATGGCGTCGGCAAGACGACCCTGGTCGAGATGCTGGAGGGCTACCGCGTCCCGGACGCTGGCACCGTGCGAGTCCTCGGCCAGGACCCGCGCGGTGGCGGGCCCGAACTCCGCGCGCGCGTCGGGGTCATGCTCCAGGACGGCGGCCTCGACCCGCGCACAACGCCCCGCGACATCCTCCGCCTGTTCGCGGCGCTCCACGCCGAACCACACGACCCGGCGACCCTGCTGGACCGGGTGGGTCTCGCGGCCGTAGCTGGCACCCGCGTGCGACGGCTGTCCGGCGGGGAGCGCCAGCGGCTCGCGCTGGCCGTGGCACTGGTCGGCGATCCCGAGGTCATGATCCTCGACGAGCCGACCGCCGGCATGGATCCCGAGGCGCGGCGCTCGACGAGGGCGCTGATCGCCGAGCTCCACGCCGAGGGTCGAACGATCCTCATGACGACCCACGATCTCGGCGACGTCGAGCGACTCGCCAGCCGGGTCGTGATCCTGAGCGATGGCCGGATCGTCGCCGACGACACCCCATCCGGGCTGCTTGCCGGCTCGGGCAACCAGCTGACCGTCCAGTTCGACCATCCGCTCGATGCCGACGAGCTGGCGGCCATCCGGGCGGCGCTGCCTTTCGATGGCGCCGTGGTCAGCCAGGGCGTCGGTGCCGAGTCCCTGCGCATCAGCGGGGTTGACCCTGACCCCGACGTGATCGCGGCGATCGCCGCCGTCGCCGCCGCGCAGTCGCTCCGAATCGTGGCACTCCGGGCGGGCGCGTCGACGCTCGAGGACCGCTATCTCGCCCTGACCGGGGATCATGACGTCGAGGCAGTCGCGTGAGCCGACCCGCGTCACCCTGGCGGGCCATGCTGGCGCTGGCGGCGATGGAGCTGCGGCTCACGGCCCGGCGTGGCGAGAATGTCCTCGTCACGATCGTGATTCCGGCGGCGGTCCTCCTCTTCTTCGCGACGACCGGCATCGTTCCCGCTGCCGCCGGTCGGCCGGTGGACTTCCTGCTCCCCGGAGCGCTCGCCCTCGCCGTGATCGCGACCGGCCTCGTCAACCTGGGCATTGCCACGGCCTACGAGCGGAACTACGGCGTCCTCAAGCGCCTCGGCGCGTCACCCCTGCCGAGATGGGCGCTCGTCGGGGCGAAGCTCGTGGCCGTGATCGCCCTGGAACTGGTCCAGGTCGCGCTGCTGTTCCTGATCGCCTCGCTGGTCCTCGGATGGTCGGCCGGGCCGGCGGCGTCGATCCCGGTCTTCCTGGCGGCGATGCTCCTGGGCACGCTCGCATTCAGCGGCCTCGGCCTGCTGCTCGCGGGAACCCTGCGCGCGGAGGCGACGCTCGCGCTCGCCAACGGGCTGTTCCTCGGGTTCCTCATGGTCGGCGGGATCGTGCTGCCGGTGGACCACCTGCCGGTGCCGCTCGAGGGCCTGGCGCGGATCCTGCCGGCAGCGGCCCTTTCCGACGTGCTGCGGGTGGCCCTGGGCGCTGCCGGTCCGATCGGCTGGCCGCTCGTCATCCTCGGGGCGTGGGGCGCGGCGGCCGCGGGCCCGGCGATCCGGACGTTTCGCTGGGAGTGAACCCCGGACGTCAGTCCTCGTAGCGGCGAAAGATCGCCACGGCGTTCTGGCCGCCGAACCCGAAGCCGTTGATCATCGCGGTGTCGACGTCGACCTTGCGCTTCACGTTCGGCGTGTAGTCGAGGTCGCACTCGGGATCCGGCTCGCGGTAGTTGATCGTGGGAGGGATCCATCCAGGCCGGATGGATC
>SCTE01000083.1 GCA_004298915.1 Chloroflexota bacterium
GGCTGGCGCCGCTCGCGGACATCTGGACCGTCCTCGTCGATCTCGACGAGGAGGAGACCGCCCGGCGCATCCGCTCGGACGGCATCGACATCCTGGTCGAATGCACCGGCCACATGGCCGGCAACCGCATGCTGGTTCTGGCGCGAAAGCCGGCACCGGTGCAGGTGAGCTTTCCGCTATATCCCAATACCACGGGCCTGGATGCCGTCGACTACCGGATCATGGATCCCTATTTCGGACCGCCCGGCGCCGAGGCGCTGCATTCCGAGATCCTGGTCAGGCTGCCGGACGCGCATGTCTGCTACACCCCCGGCCGGGACTCGCCGGAGCCGCCGGCGCGCCCGCCGTTCCTCGAGACCGGCCGCTTCACCTTGGGTTGCTTCAACAACTACGCCAAGGTCCGCGATCCGGTGGTCCAGCTGTGGGCGCGGATCCTGAAGGCGCTGCCCGAGTCCCGGCTCGTCCTCAAATGGTCCGGGCTCGGCGAGGAGCAGCCGGAATGGGTCTACGAACGCTTCGCTAAGGCCGGAGCGCCGGTCGAGCGGATCGAAACGCTGGGATTCCAGAAGAACCAATACGACGCCTATCTCGGCATCGACGTCACGCTCGATCCATTCCCGGCCAATGGCGGCACCACCTCCTGCGACTCCCTGTGGATGGGCGTGCCGGTGGTGACGCTGACAGGGGCGACCCCCTTCTCCCGGGTCGGGCTCTGCCATCTCTCCAACCTGGGCCTGGAAGAGCTGGTCGCCCGCTCGCCTGAGGAGTATGAGGCGATCGTCGTCGGGCTCGCCCGCGATCCCGGGAGACTCGAACGGCTGCGCCTCGGATTGCGCCAGCGCATGGCGGCATCGCCCTTGACCGACGGCCGACGCTATACCCTCAACCTGGAGGCCGCCTACCGGACCATGTGGCGGCGCTGGTGCCGGGGAGAGCAGCGGCAGCCCTGGCCGGGCTCTGCCGCTTGACCGGCAGCGCCCTCGTGGCGGCGCTTGCCGCCCACCGCGCCGACTTACGCACGCGCGCTGGAGACGGCCTTTCGCGACATGTGGCGGGCCTGGTGCGCCGGCCCCGATGACGTCGGCCGGCCCCTCTCCCCCGAGTCGCATCCGCCCGGCGTCCCCCCGTAGACGGAGGGAGGAGGGTATACTCAGGGCCCTCTTCCATCGGCGACCGGACGAGGCCGGCTTCAAGGCGGCCTTGAAAGAGAGATGACGAGCTTCCGCTACGAGGCGATCAACCCGGACGGAACCCTGCTCAAGGGCGAGGTCGAGGCCCGCGACGTCAAGGACGCGAGCCGCGAGCTCAAGCGCCGCGGCCTCACTCCGGTCGCCCTCGATCTCGCCAAGGTCCGGGCCCTGAGGGGGCGAGCCCGCCCGCTCGGCGTGCGCGAGCGCCTGCTCGCCATCTCGGAGCTCGCCATGCTGGTCGAGGCCGGCGTGCCGCTGACCGAGGCGCTGCCGACGCTGGCCGAGCGCGGCGACGACGGCCAGCTCGCCCGCGCCTTCACCGAGATGGACCGCCAACTGAAACGCGGCCGCCCGATCCTGGACGCGCTGCGCGCCGGATTTCCCGAGCTTCCG
>SCTE01000084.1 GCA_004298915.1 Chloroflexota bacterium
ACCTGGGTCCCGGTCGTCGGCGCCAGGTTCTGGACGGCGAGGATCACCGAGCCGCCGGACGCCGCCACGACGCCGGTCGCCCGCGATCCCGGATCGGTGGCTGCGAGGAACCCCGATTGCGCTCCGGGCTGCGCGGCAGCATCGAGCACCGCGGTGACCGCCGCGCGATAGGCCTGGGCCGCCGCAAGATCGCCCTCGACGCCCGACAGGCGCCCCTGCAGCTGGAGATTCCAGGCGCCGAGCGCGGCGATGGCGAGCACGGCGGCGATGCGCATGACCCACGTGCCGCGGGATGAGGTCCGGACGGCCGCCCGCTGCTCGCGCTCGGCAGCGGCCGGGAACGGAATGGGCGTCGTCGCGGCAGGGACCGTGCCCGCGATGTCCTGCGCCGCGGCGGCCAGGATCCGGGCTCGGAGACCCACCGATGGCTCGACGGGATCGAGGGAATCGGCGAGGTACGGGACCACGCCACCGAACTCGGCGAACTCGGGGTGGGGCTGCTCGCACGTCGCGAGGTGGGCGCGAACGGCCGCGGCCTCGTCGAGACTGAGGGCGCCGAGCACGAACCCGGCGGCCTGGTCGCGGGCGTCGTCGCAGGTCATGGTCATGCCGATGCTCCCGGTCGGTCGACGAGCCCGGGTCGGTGGGCAGCGTCACCGGCATCGCGAACGAGGGCTCCGTGGAGCAGCTGGAGGCCGAGGCGCATGCGCGACTTCACGGTCCCGAGGGGGACCCCGGTCTGGGCGGCGATCTCGGACTGGCTCAGCCCGCCCCAGTAGGCGAGCTCGATCGCCTCGCGCTGGACCGCCGACAACGTGTTCAGGGCGGCACGGACTTCGATGGCGTCGAGACGGCCGGCGACCTCGGGCCAGATGTCACCCTCGATGAGCTGGCTCGGTGCGGGCAGATCCGCGTCGGGCAGCTCGGTCACCGGTTTGCGCCGTCGAACGGCGTCGATGGCCCGGTGATGGACGATCGAGAGCAGCCACGTCTTGACGCTCCCCCGTCCCTCGACATAGCGCGAGGCATGGCGCCAGACCCCCAGGAAGGCGTCCTGGACGACGTCCTCGGCAAGGGTCGGATCGGCGGTGATGCGAAGTGCGATTGCATAGGCCATGGTTCGATATCGGTCGTACAGCCCCTCAAGGGCATCAAGTCTTCCCTCGCCGACGGCGACGAGGATCTGCCGGTCGGCTTCATCCTCCGGCGAGGTCGCCCTCAGCGCAGGCCGAGCCTCGTCGGTCATGGGTCTATGCGTGTCCGCGTCGCGGTCGGTTCACTCTCGCCGCCGATCACCGCGGTCATCGGCCGGTCGAGGAGGTGGAGCGCTGCGTCGAGGACGGACGCGAAGACCGCGCCGGACGGTCGATCGGCGTCGATGACGACCCAGCGTGATGGCTCTGCCCGTGCCATCTCGAGGAACCCGGCCCGCACGCGAAGATGGAAGGCGAGGTCGAACGCGGTCTCGAAACGCGTATGGCTGTCCGGCGTCTTGCGTGCAAGGCCGGTCTCGGCCGGCAGGTCGAGGAGCAGGGTCCGATCTGGCACCAGGCCCCCGGTCGCGATCGCGATGATCCGGCGCAGCGTCTCGAGGTCCACGCCCCCGCCGTAGCCCTGGTAGGCCATCGTCGAGTCCGCATAGCGAGCGCTGATGACAACGCGCCCGGCAGCCAGAGCCGGGCGAATGACCTTCGCGACATGCTGGGCCCGGGACGCGTTGAACAGCATCGCATCGGCGATGCGATCGATCGGCTCACCGCCGTTGGCCATCAGGAGCTCGTAGAGTCGATCGCCCAGGGGCGTGCCCCCCGGCTCACGGGTCAGCAGGACGTCATGGCCACGGTCTCGCAGCGCATCGGCGAGGAGGCGGGCCTGATGTGTCTTGCCCGAGCCGTCGGGACCCTCGATCGAGATGAAGTGACCGGTCGGCCGGTCGGCAATCGTCACGCGCCGAGTGTAGCCGAGCGTCATCCCGCGGCTGGGCTGTGCTGGGCAGTGATCCGTCCGGCCGCCTCGCGCGTACCCTCCCTGCCATGCGAACCCCCACCGTCCGGCGCCGGATCCTCGCCGCCCTCCTCGCGCTCGGAGCGCTCGGATTCCCGGCGGTCGCGTCCGCCCATCCGCTCGGCAACTTCACGATCAACCATTACGCGGCCCTGCGGGTCAGCCCGTCCGAGATCCATCTTGACGTCGTCGTCGACCTGGCCGAGATCCCGGCCTTCCAGGAGCGGATCCGGATCGATGTGAACGGGGATGGCGATGTCAGTGAGGCTGAGGCAGGCGCGGCCCGTGAATCGGAGTGCACAGCCCTGGCGCCGAGCCTCGAACTGCAGATCGATGGCGCTCGCGCCGACCTGTCGCTCGCGGCGGCCGGATTGACCTTTCCGGCCGGTGCCGGCGGCGTTCCGACGATGCGAACGGTCTGCGAGTTCGTGGCGGCGGTGACACCCAGCCTCGCGCCGGGGGCGTCGATCACCTTCGCCGACACCTCGAGCGCGGAGCGCATTGGCTGGCGCGAGATCATCGTGCTCGGTGACACCGTCGGGATTGCTGCCGCGCCCGACAGCCCCCTGCCCTCGTCGATCGACCGGTCGGCGCGACTGACTGCGTACCCGAAAGACCTGCTGGCGCAGCCGCTCAACGAGCATGCCGTTGCGTTCACGGTGACATCCGGCGGCCAGGCACTCGCCGGGTTCGTCGCACCCGACGCCCAGCCCGTCGGGGATGACGTGCCTTCGACCACGCCGGA
>SCTE01000085.1 GCA_004298915.1 Chloroflexota bacterium
ACAGGATTTCCCGATGGCCCGATGCGGCCGGCCTACGAAGGCGCCCGAGGCGTGCCGCATGTCCGCGACGACCAAGCCCAGGGCGATCCAGACGGCTACGCCGTCTTGTGCCGCCGCTCTTGTCATCGCATGTCGGGGTTGATCGTGTGACCCGCCTCCTCGTCTCAGCGCTTTTCGCGGAGGGCTGGTGGGCGCTTGGGCCCCCGGTGACAATGGCGGTGGGCCTCGCAATGATCTTCTGGCCCTCGCGGCACCGGCCCGAGCCCTGGACCTGCCGCCACGGGCTGACGAGTGCCCGGACCTGCTGGGGGTGCGGGCGAACGGTGACGGACTGGGCGGGGCGGGCCGGCTCGCCGATGGTCCTCTGGCGGTGATCGAGACCCGCGTCCTCCACGGCCACGTCCTCGAGCTGCTGCGGACGCTGCCAGCTGAGACCGTCCACAGCGTCGTGACATCGCCGCCGTACTGGGGCCTCCGCGACTACGGCCTGCCGGCCCTCGTCTGGGGCGGCGATCAAGCGTGTGAGCATGCCTTTGGGGAGGACCTCCTGAAGAAGGGCCCAGCAGGGGCGCAGGGCTTAACGTCTCAGATGCAAGGTCGCGTTGCCTACGAAACAGGAGAGAACACGACAAGGGGAGCGTCGCTCGGGGCCTTCTGCCGATGCTCCGCTTGGCGCGGCTCCCTGGGCCTCGAGCCGACGGCGCAACCGCCGCACCGTCTGGACGATCGCCACCCAACCGTATCGGGAGGCCCACTTTGCCACCTTCCCCGAAGACCTTGTGCGCCCGTGCATTCTCGCGGGCTGCCCCGAAGCTGGGACCGTGCTCGACCCCTTCGCCGGCTCGGGGACGACTCTCCAGGTGGCGCGGGACCTCGGGCGGCACTCCATCGGGATCGAGCTCAACCCGGAGTATGTGAAGCTCGACGAGGCGCGGCTCGCCCAGAGGGCGCTCCTCTGACCCTCTCCGCCTTCCCCGAACCCTCCGACCCATGCCGGTGCGAGCTAGAGTCGGGCGTGCGAGCCCGCCCTGGCCTGCTGGCGGCCCACTACGTCACCGAGCATGCCCTCCCCGCCGGCCACGCCCACCGCCGGGCCCTGCAAGAGACGGGGCACACTTCGTTGCCCGAGCTCGCCGATGCGCGGCGGGCGTACTGGGGCGCTCAGGTCGGCACGCCCAGGGAAGTTGGGCTGGTCGAGGCGTCGGCGGTGGAGGAGAATATCCCCATGCCGATCAAGTGGAAGCGAGGCCAGTGCTGGGTGTGCCGGTCCTTGGCAGGAGAGGAGCACGCTACGGACTGTCGGCGGCGACCGGAGAACTGCGGCAACTGCCGGATGGCGAAGTCAGGGCGGTGCAAGCGGCACCAAGAAGGCGGGGGTCGGATAGACGCCGAGAGGCGGAACGACCGTGAAATCCCGCCCCGTCCCACCGATCTGGTCGAGTCGGTCAAGACGAAGCGCGCTCTCGTGGAGAAGCTCCAAGGCGAGCTCGTGGTGCTGGAGGAGGCGGCGCGGATCCTCGGGAGCGGAGGATGAGCCGAGGCCAGCACAACACCGCCCACACCTACCGGGGCCGGACGCAGTCCCGTGGGACACGCCTGCTCTCGAAGCTCAAGGGTGAGCGGATCGACCTCCAGCGGCTCGAGCGCCTGCTGCGGGCGGCGAAGAGAGATGGGACGTAAGCCCTTCGCCAAGACCTGCGCCGAGTGCGGGCAGGAGTTGCGAGGCCGCCGCCGTCGATGGTGCTCGGACAAGTGCGAGAAGGCGATGCAGCGGCGGATGAACTCGAGGCGCGGGCACTGCGCCGAGTGCTGGCGGCCGATGGGGGACTCCCCGTTCACCAACATCTGCGCCCCGTGCGGGCTGAGGAACCGGGAACAGATGCGCCGTCGGGAAGGGTCGAAGCCTTGGCGGGAGGGGCACCGGGGAC
>SCTE01000086.1 GCA_004298915.1 Chloroflexota bacterium
TCGATCCGCCACCCGTCGACGTTGGTGGCGCGGGTCACCCCGCGCTCGCGGGCGGCTTGCGCGATGTGGCCGATCGGCCGGGGCCGCCCTCATCAGGGCCTGTGCTGCTCGCGCCGGCGGCATTGCCCGAATTGTCGGCCTTGCCCGGGCCGCCGCCGGCGGCCGCCCCTCGCGTGGCAGGGGCACCGCTGCCAGCCGCCGCTCGCCGCGCCTCGAGCTCGACGATCTTGCTCTGCGGGTAGGCCACCCGCTGGTGATACATCCCGAGGAGCTGCTGCACGAACGCCTCCTGGATGAGATCGAGGTCGCGGAAGGTCAGGTCGCACTCGTCGAACTGGCCGTCGGCCATCCGGTCGGCCATGATCCGGGCGACCATGCCCCGGATCGCCGGCTCGTCTCGCGACGTCAGCGATCGAACGGATGCCTCGACACCGTCCGCAAGCATGATCAGCGCCGCCTCACGTGACTGCGGCTTCGGTCCGGAATGGCGGTACCGGCGGATGTCCACGGCCTCCGCGGCGTGCTTCCCGGCCTCGGTCTCGAGGCCCCCGTACGGTTCGGCGGCGGCTTCCCGTGCCTTGGCATGGAAGAAGCTGATCATGGCCGTCCCGTGGTGCTGCGGGATGAACGCGATGAGCGCCTTGGGCAGGCGTGCCTCGTAGGCAATGTCGATCCCGTCGGCCACGTGGGCCTTGAGGAGCTGGGCCGATTCCTCCGGGGAGAGCTGGTCATGCAGGTTCTCGCCGCCGGCCTGGTTCTCGATGAAGCCGACCGGGTTCGCGAGCTTGCCGATGTCGTGGTAGTACGCCGCGACACGCGTGAGGAGCGGATCGGCACCGACCGCCTCGGCGGCACGCTCGGCCAGGTTCCCGACCATCAGCGAGTGGTGGTACGTGCCCGGCGTCTCGATGAGCAGGCGCCGGAGCAGCGGCTGCGATGGATTGGCGAGTTCGAGGAGCTGGAACACGGTCAGGATCCCGAACACGTTCCCGAGGACCGCGAACGTGCCGACCGCCGCTACGGCCGACCCGCCGGCACTGAGTGCGGAGGCCGCGACCAGCTGGATGATCCCCGTCAGGTCGCGCTCGCCGAGGAACGAGAAGGCGGTCACGACGAGCGCCTGGACCACGAACGCCACGATCCCCGCCTGCAGGAACATCTGGAACCGATCGCCGCGGCGCACGCCGAGGACGCCGGCCAACCCGCCGAGGAACACGTAGGTCGACAACTCGAGCGACGGGCCGTTGACGGCCCCGGCCACGACGGCGATCAGGGCCCCGAGCACGATCGCGACCTCCGCATCGAGCAGGACAGCGACGAGGATCGGGATGGCTGCCAGCGGCAGGACGAACGGCAGGGCCGCCCGGCCCGCCGTGAGCTGAAGGGCAAAGGTCGAGAACAGGAGCAGCATGCTGATCAGGACGAGCACGTTGTTCCGATGCCAGAAATCGCGGCGGAAACGCCAGATCCAGCCAAGGAGCAATGCGACGAGCAGGGCACTCAGGACGAACCAGCCGGCGAGGGCGGTCACGTCGGTCGTGGCCTTGTCGAGTCCGAAGGCGGCGAGGACGAGGGCGTCCGCCTCGGTCAGCTTGGTGCCGCCACGGACCAGAATCTCGCCCTGGAGGTACGTTTCCGTGACCGGCTCGACTGCAGCGGCCTGCCGATCCCGTTCCTGCTGCGTCAGCTCCTGGCTGAAGGAGCTGTTCGGAACCACGAGCGGGGAGATGAGGTCGGCCGCCAGCCGTCGCTCGGCCTCCGAAAGATCGCCGGCCATCTGCTCCGAGAGGCGCGAGCGGACGGTCGCCACCTCCGTGTCACGGAGCTCCGTGCGCTCGGTACTGTCGAGGACGCGGGCCGCCTCGGTCCGGACGGGGATCCAGCGCGAGGCCTCCATGGTCCGGACGAAGTCCGACGATGGCGATGGCAGGTCGCCGGCGACACGGTCGAGGATCAGCTTCCGCTGGACCTCGATGGTGGCCGGATCGAACGCGGTGTCAAGGAGTCGCACGGCACTGACGAACGCCTCGCTCTGCGCCGCAGCGATGGCGATGGCCCGCTCGCTGGTGAAGTCGTACTGAGGCGGAACGGCGTCGGCCGCGGCCTTGCGTGCAGCCGCGGTGAGGGTCGGGCTCTCGTAGGTCATCGCGCGCGGGGCGACGATGTCCGCAGGTACGAGGTCGCCGACCTGGACATCCACCCGCTGCGGAGAGAAGTCCGCGCCCAGGATCACCGTCATCGCCACGATCAGGCCGACCGCGGCAACGGCCAGGCGCCCGGCCTCGCGCCGGGTCAGGCGGACCGCCTCGTTGCCTCGATGGGCAAGCACGTCAGTCCGCTCCGCCGGCGGCGTTCCCGTCAGGGTGACCCGAACCGTCGTGTCGAGCGAGATCGACGGCGGCCAGAGCGCTCGCGACCATCCCGCTCAGCATCCGACCGTCAGCACGCCCGCGGGTCCTCGGGGCCAGCCAGCCCATCACCTTGCCCATGTCACGCGGCGACGTCGCGCCCGTCGCGGCCACGCCCTCGCTGACCAGCGCTGCGAGTTCAGCCTCCGAGAGGGGCTGCGGCAGGAATTCGGCGAGGATCTCGATCTCGGCCACTTCCTTGGCGGCGAGATCGGGTCGGCCGCCCTTCTCGAACGCCTCGACGCTCTCACGGCGGGTCTTGACCTCACGGGCCAGGATGACCGCGATCTCGTCCTCGGCGTACGCCCGCCGATCGCGCTTCTCGGCGTTGTAGATGGCGTTCTCCGCCAGCCGAAGGGTGTCGCGGCGCAGCGCATCACCCGACCGCATGGCGGCGGTCGTCTCGGCGCGGAGCCGATCTCGAAGAGTCACCGGAAATGGCACCTCGGGCGGAACACCCTTGGGCGTTCGGCGGGCGCGGCGCTGGTCGTCGGTGCGATGGGCGCTGGCGGTGCTGGCAACAGCGAGCGCCTGAACCCCGCGCGGACGGCCGGGCCGTCCAGCCGATCAGCCTTGCGGCGTTCGGGCGTTCTTCTTGCGCTTCGCTTCCTTGCGCTTGCGCTTCACGCTGGGCTTCTCGTAGTGCTCGCGTCGGCGAGCTTCAGCGAGGATGCCCGACTGCTGGATCTTCTTGTTGAAGCGGCGCAGGGCGCTCTCGAACGTCTCGTTCTCGCCCACTCGGACTTCTGCCAATCCGGATTCACCTCCTCCGGCCACGCTCGTCATCGCCGTCCGGGGTCGCGGCCGACCGATCCGAACGGGGCGCCGACCCTGAGGGCAGGTTCGGAGCCGCCGGAGTGTGGCACACGACGTCGGAGGGGTCAAACATCCTCACTCACGCGGCACCGGTCCGCTCGCTAGGATGCGGCCATGCTCAAGGTGGGCTCGATCGTGATCCGGGTGTCTGACCTCGCGCGCCAGACCGCGTTCTGGACGGCTGCCCTCGGGTACCTCGCCCGGGAGCCGGACTCGGACGACTTCCGGCTCCTGTACCCCCCGTCGGGGCGGGGTCCGAACGTCTCGCTCGACATGCACCACTCGGAGGCCCCGGTCCCGCCGCGGATCCACCTGGACCTGTATGCCGACGACCAGGCCGCCGAGGTCCAGCGCCTCATTGCCCTCGGCGCCACCGAAGTTCCCTGGGACAAGCGTCCAGCCGATGCCGACTACGTGATCCTGGCCGACCCCGAAGGCAATCGCTTCTGCGTGATCGACGCCGGCTAGCGGGGTTGGCGCGGGCTGCGCCGCCCGGGAATCGGGACGATCACCACGGCACCCGCTCGTGCAGGACGACAAGCCAGACGAGATCGGCCGCCGCGATCGCCGCCCAAGTCCCGACGATCAGGGTCGGCCGGCGCAGGAAGCACTTGGACCAGGACACGCCGAGGGTGATGGACTTCGCGTAGAGGACGACCGCGACGATCGCTACGACAAGTACGAAGATCGCCGGTGACAAGGCCCAGGCGATGAGGCCGACGGTGCCCATCCGGCAGAACGTGAACGCGAGGTGCTCGTACTTCTCCGCCGGGGTCCGGGGCGGACGGACGTAGGACGCGGGCCCGACCTGCGCGGCCGGGCTGACCGGACCTGTCACGACGGCAGCCCGGCGACGCGTGGCCGGACCTCGTCGAGGCGGATGAGCTCGCGGGCGGGAACCATCCCGGCCGACGTGTGACGGCGCAGCCCGCCGAACAGCTGGCGGGCGCAGAACGGAACGCGCACGGGGTTCTCCTCTCCGTTCGTCGAGCCGACATGGACGCAGCACTGCTGGAGCCGTTCGATGTTCAGGGTCCAGGCATCCATGAACGTCTTGATCGAGATGCGCTTGACCCGGAGCGCGATGTCCTCGACCGCGCCCTCCCGGTCGAAGACCCACTTCCCGAGCGTCTTCACGAACCCGGTCACGCCGAGGTCGCAGGCTTCACAGATCCGGAGGAGGTGATCGACCATCTCGGGTCGCGACACGAGCGTCGTCTCCGACATCATCCCGACCAGCGCCGTCCACATCGCATCGTCCGGGGCGATGCGGTTCGACACGAGACCGAGATACTCCTTCAGCTGGTCGATCCCGAGCATCCGGGGCAGCGAGCGCCAGTCACCGCGGTCGCCCTTCACGAAGTAGGTCAGCGACGAACAGTCCGGATGCGAGCAGGGCAGGGCGATGAAGTCGTCGGGCGCGACACGACCGCCCGTCTGCGCCCCGAGCCCGAGCAGCGTCCCCGTCGTGGTCGCGCGCCGCATCCGATCGATCTGGTTCGAGCGCCCGGATCCGAACACGGGCTGGAACGCGACGCCGGCGATGAAATCGGTCCCGAGCGCGTATTCCGCGATCGCCCCGACCTCGCGGTCGTTGACGCCTTCGGCGACGGCCACGGCCAGGGTCGTGAAGACGTGTCGATCGGCGAGGCGGCGGATCGCCTCGGCCTTGACGTCGCGGAGGTCCTCGCCGCGGTGGTACAGATGCGACTCCAGTTCGAAGCCGTCGAACTGGAGATAGACCTCGAGGCGGCCGCGCAGCCGTCCGAGCGCGTCGGCGAAGACCGTGTCCTTCGCGATCCGGATGCCGTTCGTGTTGAGGATGACCCGCACGACGTTCCGCTCGGTAGCCGCCTCGATGATCTCGAGGATCTCGGGATGGACGGTCGGCTCCCCACCGGAGAGCATGAGCACGTCGACCCGGCCGCCCTCCCGGGCGATCGCGGATTCGAGGGACCGGATGATATGCGGGAGCCGGGCGAACTTGCCGACGCCCGGCGCCGAGCCGGCGAAACACGTCGGGCACTCGAGATTGCAGTTCTCGGTGACGTCGATCAGGAGCACGCACGAGTGCTGCGTCTGGAGGTCGCCGAGGCCGTCCATGTAGCCCATCGGGATGGGGAGGGCGTTGCCGACCGTGTCCGGGATGATCTCGCGAGTCGGCGTGCGCCATTGCTGGAGGTACTCCCAGAGGGCGTGATCCTCCTCGTACATGCTCATCAGCGTCCCGTGGCCGCGGCGACACGTCCGCCGAAGGTAGACGTGCCCGTCCATCGAGACGAGGTTGCCCTGGAGGATGTCGGTCTCGTAGTCGATCTCGCGATCGGGATCGTCGGTGAAGCACTGGCCGCACACCGTGAGCACCATCCGGAGCGGCGTGTAGGGTCGAAGGTCAAGCATCGAGTGGCTCCCTGATCGGGGCATCGAGCAGGCCCGCGCTCGGCATCACAGGATTCGCCCGTTCGTCGGCAGGCCGGTTGCGAGGCACAGGCCCGTGAGGCCCGCCCACAGGACCACCGGCACGATCAGGAGGACGACGAAGGCGCGCAGCGACGTGCCGCCGCCGATGCGCCTTGACTGCATCCAGAGGCTCCCGAAGAAGTAGGCCACGCCGAGCGTCGCCGCGAGAATCGGAATGCCGATCGCCGCCGCACCCGCGACGTTCAGGACCATGCCGATGGACAGGACGAGGAATCCGCCGATGTACAACCAGCGGACGATGCGGCGAGCGGTCGCCTTGGTCGGCGCACTCGCCTCCGCGTCACGGACCCGGCCGAGGGCCGCATCAACGATGGGCGCCTCCCACCCGCCGGCGATGGCCGCGTTGCGGAGGGCTTCCTCCGTGAAGGTCGAGCGGTGGGCCGTCAGGTACGCCTCCAGACCCTTCGTTCCGTACGTCGAGACCGCTGGCGCATCGGGCGTTGCCCCGTCGGGCAGCTGCGGGTCGGTCATGGCCGGTGCTCCTCCTCTCCTCGTCGTTCGACGTGATCCAGCGTCACGGGGGGGGCGTGGTCAGGCGCGCTGGGGACGTGGCGCATCAGACGGTCGCGCCCGAGGGCAGCGATGGCGGGGCCGGCGGCACGGGCACGGTCCACGCGTTCCTGCGGATCTCGCGACCGAAATGGATGGCGAGCAGCACGAGCACCGGAATGAGCACCCACTGCGGGGCCGTCAGTCCGAGCGCCTGGGGCGGGCTCGTGCGCAGGAACTCCACGAGAAAGCGGAAGATACCGGCAGCCATCAGGTACAGCTTGAGCGTGTCGCCCGGTACCGGGACGAGCCGGCGATAGCGCCAGATCAGGACCGCCGCGACGAGGTTGAAGGCGATCTCGTAGAGCATCGTGGGGTGCATCGGGCCGAGGCAGCCCGGGCACTCGACGAACGACGCGGCGGCGGCGGGGCTGACCGTCATGCCCCATGGAAGCGATGTCGGCGTCCCGAGCGGCAGCTCGGTCAGGAAGCAGCCGATCCGGCCGATGACGGTCGCGACCGGGATCGCGAGCGCGTAGTTGTCGCCGGTCGACCGACGATAGCCGAGCGCCCGCTTGGCCAGGACGATGGCCAGGTATCCGCCTACGACGGCGCCGATGATCGACTTGCCGCTCCGCTCGATGGCCTCGGTGAGTGGCATCGTCGAGAAGGCCGCGATGACCTCGGGTCGCTCCCAGATCGTGATGACCCTTGCGCCGATGACGGCGCCGAGGAGGGCCGCGAGCGAGATCGAGACAATCGCCCCATCGAGCCAGCCGCGGCGGCGCAACTCGGCGTAGTAGATCGCGAACCCGATCGCGACGCCGACGAGGCTGAAGAAATCGTGGGTACCGATGTCAACTGGACCGAGATGCGCCAGGACGGGCAGCACAGGCGTCTC
>SCTE01000087.1 GCA_004298915.1 Chloroflexota bacterium
GCGCGGTCATGCTGACCGGCGGGGTCCTCGCCGCGTACACGATGCTTCGCCGGACGGTGGACCTCGACTGGCGCACGCGGACCTATGCGCTGCGTGACGTGTCCGGCCGGATCGGCGAGATCGAGGAGCGGCTGCCCAGGATCGCCGCCCGGGTCGGCGAGCTGGCCCGAGCCGGCGAGCGTTCCGCGGCCCTCGGCGGCCGGCGTGAGATGGCCCGCCTGCGGTCGGAGCGCAAGGACCTGCTCCGGCTGCTTGCCCGGCGGGGAGACCCGATCCCGGATCCTGATCGGCTGTGGCACGTGGCCCTGGTCCCGACCCACACCGAGCCCTACGAGAAGCTCCACGCGACGGTCAAGGCACTCGCCGACGCCGACTGGCCATCGAAGCGCCTGATGGTCGCGATCATCACCCGCGAGACCGACACCCAGGGCCGCGAGAACGTCGCCCGCCTGCGCGAGGTCTTCGGCCACCGATTCCTGCACTTCTTCCACATCCTCGACCCACTCGAGCCGGGGATCGTCGTTGGCAAGAGCAGTGCCATGGCGTACGGCGGCCGGTGGCTGTACCGCGAGCTGCTCCGCCTCGGGTTCGATCCCGGCGAAGTCCTCGTCACGGACCTCGACTCGGATTACCGCGTCCATCCGGGGTACTTCGGCTACCTGAGCTGGACCTTCCTGACCGACACCGACCGGTTCCGGCGCCTGTTCCAGCCCATCCCGATGTTCCACAACAACATGTGGCAGACGGCCCTGCCCATCCGCCTCGTGGCGATCGGTGCGACCCACGTCCACATGGGTCGATCCCTGACGCCCGAGAAGCTCATCAGCTTCTCGTCCTACTCGGTCAGCCTGCGGACCGTGCACGAGGTCGACTACTGGGCGACCGACGCCATTCCGGAGGACAGCCGGTTCTACTGGAAGTCGTTCTTCAGGTTCAGCGGCGAGTTCCGGGCGATCCCGCTGTTCATGCCGATCTACGGCGATGCCGTGCGCGCCCGGTCCTACCCGCGCTCGCTGATCGAGCAGTACACCCAGATCCGCCGCTGGGCGTGGGGCGTGACCGACATCCCGTACTACATCCGGAACGCGTTCGCCCACTCCGAGATCCCGCGGATGACCCGGATCGGGCGCCTCGTCGAGCTCTGGCTGGATCACCTGAACTGGGCCATCGCCCCGTTCGTGATCATCTTCGGCTCGAACCTGCCGCTGATCCTCAATCCTGCCTTCGCGGAGACGACCCTCGGCCAGAACCTGCCCCTCTACGCGTCATGGCTGCTCACGGGCGCGTTTGCCTGCCTCGTCGTCCTCATGTACGTCGAGGAGCGGATCGCCCCGCCACGGCCCGCCGAGTGGGGCGTCCTTCGCAACGTCACGAGCCGAGTCCAGTGGCTGCTCCTGCCGGTCGTGGGCCTGATCTTCTCGAACCTGCCGGCACTCGACGCCCAGACGCGCCTGATGGCGGGCAAGTACCTCGAGTACAAGGTCACCGAGAAGGCCTGAAATCCGGCCGGCGGCCGACGCCGGGATCCGGGCGGCGCAGCCGCGCGCGGGCGCGTGTCAGCTCAGGGGATGGGCGGTGGGGTCAGCGCCGGGGTGCCCGTGCCGGTGATGACGACGATGTCGGCGGTCGCGGACGCATTCGTGACCAGCTCGGCCTTCGCCCCGAACAGGCCCTCGAGGGCGGCCACGGTCAGCGGCATCGTCAGCTCGGCGCCGTTGTAGACCCGGATGGTGGTCCCAGCCAGTCCGGACACGTCGGGCTTCTGGCCCGGGGCGGAGGCGGCGATCCCCAGGTATTCGAGGTAGTCGGCGATCCGGCTGGCCTCGCCCGCCTTGCCCGATCCATTGAGGATGTAGACCGACGCCCCCTCGGCGGCGAGCTGCTCCTGGCGGTCCAACTCGGCCCCGGCGGTGAACGCGTCCCGGACGGCGGCCCGGATCCGGTTGAGCTTGGGCACGATGATGTAGCCGCGGGGGCTGGACTTGAACTCGGTCTGGTAGAGCGGCGGCGTGAAGATGAACGAGCGGACCGAGCGTGTCGTGATCTTCTCGGCCAACCCGAGCAGGCGCGGGAACAGGTCGCGCGGGATGTCGGTCCGGACCGATGAGGCGAGTGCCCCGGCGAGCTCGTCCACGTGGGGCAGGATCCGGGCGATGTCGGTCTGCTGGCGCAGCGAGAGCAGGACGCGCTGCTGGCGCGCCCCGCGATCGAAGTCGGACGAGCCGTGCCTCGACCGCGCGTAGACGAGGGCGTCGGCACCGGTCATGTACTGCATCCCCGACGGGATGTAGACCCGCTGCAGACCGCCCTCGGCGGCCGGGTAGCGGTCGTCCACGACCGGCACCTGGACGTTGATCGTGACGCCGCCGAGGGCATCGACGATCTTGCGGAAGCCGTCGAAGTTGACCTCGACGTAGTACTTGATGTCGATCCCGTAGAGCTCGCCGAGGATGGCCTTGAGCCCGTTGTAGCCACGGGTCTGATCGGTGCCCGGGTACATGTCCGCGCGATGGCGGATGGCGACGAACCAGGAATTGATCTTGCCGGCATAGACCGTGCCGAACAGCTTCCGGGCCGGTCCCGGCGGGATCGGGACGTCGACCGTGTCGCGCGGCAGCTGGAACATCGCGACCTGATTGGTCACGGGATCAATCGACACCGTGATCATCGTGTCGGTGTTGTGCCCGCCACCCTGCTCGTCGGCGCCGATCAGCAGGATGTTCAGGCGTTCGGTCCCGTCCCAGGGCGGGATGCTGGCCGACGGCACGGGCGTGCCGACCGCGCTCGGATCTGGGGTGGCGGTGTCGGTCGGCTCGGCGGACGGATCCGGCGACGGGGTCGCGGTCGGGTCGCAGCCTGACGCGCTCGGGTCGAAGATGCAGCGCGTGGTTCCGGCGAGGAGGACGTCGTAGCGGGCGACGGCCACGTGGAGCGTGCTCATCACGACGAGCACCGCCAGCAGGCCGGCCATCGCGCCGAACCGCGGCAGGCCGCCGGACGCCTGTCGGGACGGACGGCCCTCGGCCGAGACGGTCCGTCGTCCGGGGGTGCTGCCACCGCCCAGCCAGCGGGCGATCCGCCAGGCATCCACGATCGCGGCCGCGCGGTAGGCGAGGGCGACCAGATTGACCACGAACAGGCCGGCAATGAACCACTCCTGGATGGCGAGGCCGGCCAGCTCGAACAGGTCGAGTCGGACCGCGATCCCGGCCACGAGGGCCCCGATCAGGATCGGCGGCGCAGCGAAGCCGAGCGCCCGCCGGTTGGCCCCCAGATAGGCGTGGCCGAGCCCGGGGAAGAGGAGCGAGAGGAACGCGGCGACGAAGGCAGATCGTCGGCGCGGACGCATCTCGTGCGCGGTCTGCATCGCGGGTAGGATACTCGGACCCGACCGCAATCGCGCCCGGGCCGGTTCGACGTTCGAATCGGCACCCGGCGGCCAGTCCCATCACCTCGCGAGGCCAGATGTTCCGACCCGTTCCCACGCACCCGGATCTCGTTCCGATGGAGCACGAGACCCTTGCCTTCTGGCGAGAGCGCGGGACGTTCGCCGAGCTGCGCGCGCAGAACGCCGACGGGCCGAAGTGGAGCTTCCTCGACGGCCCGATCACGGCCAACAACCCGATGGGCGTCCACCACGCGTGGGGTCGGACCTACAAGGACCTGTTCCAGCGCTTCCACGCGATGCTCGGCGAGGCCCAGCGCTGGCAGAACGGGTTCGACTGCCAGGGCCTGTGGGTCGAGGTCAACGTCGAGCGGGACCTCGGGTTCACCTCGAAGCGGGACATCGAGGCGTACGGGATCGCCGAGTTCGTCAGCCTGTGCAAGCAGCGGGTCCTGACCTATGCGGCGCGCCAGACCGAACAGTCGATCCGGCTCGGATACTGGACCGACTGGAACGACCCCGACGAACTCCGTCGCCTGCGCGACCTGCTCGCCGCCGACCCGAGCCAGCTCGTGACCGTCGAGGGCACGCGCGGTCCGGTCACCGACACCGTCGAGATGATCGTCGGGCGCCTCGGGATGCCGGAGCTCGGCGGAAGCTACTTCACGTTCAGCAACGAGAACAACGACCTGATCTGGGGGTTCCTCGCCGAGTGCCACCGGCGCGGCTGGATCTACAAGGGCCACGACACGATGCCGTGGTGCGCCCGATGCGGGACCGGGCTGTCCCAGACCGAGGTCAACGAGGGCTACCAGGATCGGGACGACCCCGGCCTGACGGTCCGGTTCCCGCTCCTCGACCGACCAGGGGAGTCGCTGCTGGTCTGGACGACCACGCCCTGGACGCTGACCTCGAACGTCGCCGCGGCCGTCGGCCCGGACCTTCGCTACGTGCGCGTCCGGTCCGGCGACGACGTGTTCTGGCTCGCCAAAGGCACCCTCAAGTCGGCCCTCGAGGGGCGGTTCGAGGTCCTCGAGGAGCGGCCGGGCAGCGACCTCGTGGGCTGGCGCTACGCCGGCCCGTTCGACGACCTGGCGGCGGTCCGCGAG
>SCTE01000088.1 GCA_004298915.1 Chloroflexota bacterium
GACGTGCGCGATGGCCGCGAAGACCACCGGATCGAGCGCCTGTCGGCCGACGAACAGGCCATCGACCGCCGCTTGCGCGAGGAGCGCCGGGGCCGACGCCAGGTCGACGCTCCCGCCGTAGATGATCGTGACGCCGGGCGCGGCCGCGCCATGGGCCGTCGTGAGCGCCAGGCGGATCGCGGCGTGGACGCCGGCGACCCAATCCGGCGAGGCAGGCGAGAAGCCCACCCCGATCGCCCACGAAGGTTCGTAGGCAACGATCAACCGCGCCGGATCGGCGGCGGCCGTGGCGGCGAGCTGGCCGCCGATGACCTCGACGACACGTTCGAGCGGCAGCCGCTCCTGCTCCCCGACGCACAGGATGGCGGTCATCCCCCACCGCTGGACCGCCGCGACCTTGGCCGCGATCAGGGCATCGGTTTCACCGTGGTCGCGACGTCGCTCGTGGTGACCCACCTCGACGTACGTGCAGCCGAGGTCGGCGAGCATTGGGGCCGAGACGTCGCCCGTGTGCGCCCCGGCGTCCTCCGGATGGACGTCCTGGGCGCCCCACCGGATCGAACTGCCGGTGAGCCGCTCTCTGGCCACCCAGATCGACGTGAACGGGAGCAGGACGAAGACGTTCCGATCCTCGAGGTCGGCCACCAGCGGGCGGAGCGCATCCAGGTAGCGGCCGGCTTCGGTCGAGGTCAGGTTCATCTTCGAGCTGGTACCGACGAAAACGGTCACGCGGGACGATCCTCGCCGACTCCACCCTGTCCGGTCCAGTCGACCAGGGCCCGGACGATGATCGCGAACGACCGCGCCCCGGCATCGGGTTGGCCGCGGCTTCGCTCACCGAGCCGGCTCGCCCGACCGATCCTGGCGATCATCCCGGCTGTCTCTGCCACGCCCGCGTCGGCCGCCTTGACCGCATGAGCCAGCGCTTCGGAGCGTGGCCGGCCGGCCGCCTCTGAGTCACGCAACGATTCGGCCAGCGGATGCAGCGCATCGAGGACGGTCTTGTCGCCGACGGCGGCGTGGCCCAGCCGGACGACCGCGGCCTCGGCCGCCTGGGCCGCGCCACGAGCGATGGCGATGCCGGGCTCGCCGCCAGTGTCCCGATCCAGCTCCGCCGCGATCGCACCGAGCGCGGCGGCGTACAGCGGCCCGATGGCACCGCCCACGCCGCCCATCGCCGACGCCGCTGCCCGCACGAGGTCCGCGTCGGGTGCGTCCTCGGGGAGCGTCGCGAAGCGGCGGCGAACATTCCGCGCACCGATGCTCATGGTCATGCCGTG
Source organism: Chloroflexota bacterium (assembly GCA_004298915.1). GTDB lineage: Bacteria > Chloroflexota > Limnocylindria > Limnocylindrales > CSP1-4 > UBA5189. The sequence goes on from SCTE01000088.1 coordinate 1,281, forward strand.
GTCGCCATCCCCGGCCGCGCCATCGAGGGCACCTAGTTCGCCTCGGGCGGCGTCGATCGCGTCGGCTGCCGCGAGGATCGCGGCCCGGAGCCCGTCGGTCACCGGCTGAACCGAGCCGTGTGGGCCGGCGCGTCGAGCAGGTCCGCGAGCTCCGCATCGAGCGTGGTCACCGTGACCGAGGCGCCGCCCATCTCGAGCGACGTGATGAAGTTCCCGACCAGGCTCCGGCTGACCGT
>SCTE01000089.1 GCA_004298915.1 Chloroflexota bacterium
GTAGCGCTTCACGACATCGAGGTGTCCGATCGTGTCGAACAGGCCCGATCGAGCGGCCGCGATGATCTCGTCGAAATAGGGAGCGACGACCTCATCGAGCGGACGGCCCGTCGCCCAGGTCCCAACTCGGCTCGGAATGTAGGGCGAGTCCGGCCAGTCGTGAACCGACCCGATCGTATAGTCGTAGCGATGGCGTCGCAGGTGGTCGCGAAGATCACCCTCCCACGCCCGATTGAAGGTCAGTTCCGCGCCGAACCGGATCAGCACCCCCCGCGGTGCCCAGCGCTCGGCCGCGGCACGGACCACCCGCTCGCGCTCGGCGAAGGCCACGTAGTCGTAAGCCGGATCGCGCCGGTCGAAGTCGACGTGATCGGTGATGGCGAGTTCCGCGATACCTCGCTCGAGGGCCAGGGCCGCGTAGACGTCAACGGGCACGTTGCTGTCGGGCGACTGGTCCGTGTGGAGATGCGCGTCGAGCGGCAGGTTCCGGCCCTGCGGGTCGGGAGGGACCTCGGCCGTGTCCCCGGCCGTGTCCCCCGTCGCGGGTTCCGGTTCGTTCATCCGCTGATCAGCCCCAGGCGCCGGCCGACGTTCGCGAACGCCTCGAGCGCCCGATCGAGGTGCTCGTCGGTCAGGGCGGCGGTGATGATGGTTCGGAGCCGTGCCTGGTCGAGGCTGACCGTCGGGAAGACCACGGACGTGGCGAAGACCCCGGCTTCGAACAGCTCGGACGAGAACCGGATCGCGGCCTCCGAATCACCCACGATGACCGGCGTGATCGGGGTCTCCGATCGCCCGGTATCGAACCCGAGCCGGGTCAGCTCGGCCTTGAACCGTGCGCTGCTCGACCAGAGCCGATCCATCCGCCAGGTCTCCTCCTCCATGACGGCAATGGCCTCACGACAGGCGGCGGCCACGGCCGGTGGATGCGAGGTCGAGAACAGGAACGGACGCGCTCGCTGGACGAGGATGTCCCGGAGCGCCTGCGAACCTGCCACGTAGCCGCCGAGGACGCCCATGGCCTTGGACATCGTCCCGACCTGGATGGCGACCCGTCCGGTCAGCCCGAAGTGATCGACCGAACCACGGCCGTTGCGTCCCAGGACGCCCGACGCGTGGGCATCGTCCACGAAGACGGCGGCGCCGTACCGCTCGGCGACCTCGACGATGCCCGGCAGCGGAGCGATGTCGCCATCCATCGAGAACACGCCGTCGGTGACCACCAGGATCAGGCGGTACGGTCCCGCACCGGCCGGCCGTCCGAGTTCCGTGGCCTCCCGGAGCACGGCTTCGAGGCCGGCGACGTCGGCATGCGGGTAGACCTTGCGGGGCGCCTTGGACAGGCGCATCCCGTCGATGATCGAGGCGTGGTTGAGCGCGTCCGACACGATGAGGTCGGCCTCGCCCGTGATCGTCGGGATGACGCCCGTATTGGCGGTGAAGCCGCTCTGGAACGTCAGGACCGCCTCCGTGCCCTTGAACGCCGCGAGCTCGGATTCGAGGGCCTCGTGGAGGTCCATGGTCCCGGCGATGGTGCGGACGGCCCCGGAACCGGCGCCGAACTCGCGGACGGCCTCGACCGCCGCTGCCTTGAGTCGCGGGTGATGGGTCAGCCCGAGGTAGTCGTTGGAGGACAGGCTGATGACCTCGCGTCCATCGACGGTCGCCACGGGGCCCTGTTCGGAGGACATGATCCGGAGCGGTCGATAGAGGTGCTTCGCCTTCAGATCGGCCACCTCGTCGGCCAGGAACGCGAGCGGATCACGGCGTGCGGGCGTGGTCATGGGATCGATCCTCCCGGGGAGCGGCGCGTCATGCCGTCCAGTCCATGATGACCTTGCCCGAATCGCCGGACCGGGCGACGGCGAACGCCGCCGCATGATCGCGGAACGAGAAGCGATGCGTGATCGCCGGGGTGATGTCGAGCCCCGACTGGAGCATCACCGTCATCTTGTACCAGGTCTCGTACATCTCCCGGCCGTAGATGCCGCGCAAGGTCAGCATCTTGAACACGATCTCGTTGACGTCGAGCGAGATCTCCGCGGTCGGGATGCCGAGGATGGCCACGCTGCCCCCATGGGCCATGTTGGCGATCGCCGACCGAAGCGCGGCCGGGTTGCCGGACATCTCCATGGCAACATCGAAGCCCTCGACCATGTGGAGATCGGCCTGGACGTCGGCAAGATCGCGCTCTCGGGGGTCCACGACGACGGTCGCGCCCATTCGCTCCGCGAGCGTGCGCCGATATTCGTTCGGCTCCGACACCACGATGTAGCGGGCGCCGGCATGCCTGGCGACGGCGACGGCCATCAGGCCGATCGGGCCCGCGCCGGACACCAGGACGTCCTCGCCGAGGACCGGGAACGACAGGGCGGTGTGGACGGCGTTCCCGAACGGGTCGAAGATCGCGGCGACCTCCTCGTCGATGCCCGGCCAGTGGTGCCAGACGTTGGTCACCGGGAGGACCACGTACTCGGCGAACGCTCCGTCGCGTCCGACACCCAGCCCGATCGAGTTGGCACACAGGTGCCACCGCCCGGCCCGGCAGTGCCGGCACCGGCCGCAGATGACGTGGCCCTCGCCACTGACGATGTCGCCGGGATGCAGGTCGGTCACGTTGCTGCCGACCTCCACGACCTCGCCGACGAACTCATGGCCGACGATCAGGGGCGGGTTGATGGTCCGGGCGGCCCACGGATCCCACGATTCGATGTGCAGGTCGGTGCCGCAGATGCCGGTCCGGCGCACCTTGATGAGGACGTCGTTGATGCCGGGCACGGGTTCCGGGACGTCGAGCAGCGAGAGTCCCGGGCCGGCCTCGGTCTTGACCAGTGCGCGCATGGCTCGTCTCCTCGAGTCGTCCGATCGACGTTGGGCTCGTCAGGCGGGTTCGATGTCCTCGTCGGGTGGTCTGGCCGACCAGTCGATGATCGGATTCTCCACCGTTCCGATCCCCTCGATCTCGCACCGAACGCGGTCGCCCGGCTCCAGGAACACGGGCGGCGTGCGGAAGACACCGACACCGGACGGCGTCCCCGTGGCGATGAGGTCGCCGGGCTCGAGGGTGATCTGGCGGGTGATGAACTCGATGAGTTCGGGGACGCCGTGGACCAGGTCGGCCGTGGTGCCGTCCTGCATGAGGATCGGCGTCGAAGGCGTCGTGTCCGGCGCGCCGGGCCCTGACTCCGCGCCCGGGATGCGCCAGCTCCGGATCCGGTGGCCGGCCGCGGGATCGAAGGCGTCCCCGGTGATCATGATCGACCCGACCGGCAGGAACGTGTCGGAACCCTTGGCCCGGAGCCACTGGCCGTCGCCCTTCTGGCCTTCGCGAAGGGCCTGAGGATTGCCCTGCCAGTCGCGCGCGCTGATGTCGTTCAGGACGACATAGCCGGCGACGTGGACCATGGCGTCGGCGGCAGGCACGCGGCGTGCCCGGCGCCCGATGACGACGCCCAGCTCGACCTCGAGATCGAGGGCGTGGGTGCCCTCCGGACGAACGACGGGCTCGCCGTCCCCGACCACGGCATTGGCGAACTTCGCGAACAGGAGGGGCCGGTCCGGCGCCGCGCGTCCGCCTTCCGCGACGTGCTCGGCGTAGTTGAGGCCGACGCACACGATCTTGCCGGGGAACTCGATCGCCGGAAGGGGCTCCAGGTCGGCCATGGCAACCGCGGCGGTCCTGAGCGACGAAGCCGAGGCGCTTGCCGCCGCCGATGCCAACGCGTTGCCCTCCGCGATCAGGTCCCCGAGGCGATCCTCGGCAAGGGCGAGGTCGAGCCCGCCTTCGACGCTCCGCAGACGGATGACCCGGTTTTCGGCGATGACGACCCCGACAGTCGGCCCGTCGTCGGCGAGGAAGGCAAAGAACCGCACGAGGCCGACCGGCCTCAGCTGGCCGCTGGCGTCGGGCTCGCGGAGGGCGCGACCGTGTCCGTCGGAGCTGGGGTGTCCGTCGGGGCTGGGGTGGCGGTCGGCTTGGGACACAGCGGCTCCGGGTTCGTCCGCTCGCCCTGCTGCGCGAAGAACGCATAGATCTGGTTCGTATCGAGGGTCTCGAGCGGGAGGACCAGGCCCCACACGAGGGCCGCGTACGGCCACTTCATCTGGTCGAAGCGCGCCACGATCGGACCGACGCCGCCCTTCGGAATGTCGCAGATCGGGCTGTTCGGGAATGATGCATTGAACTGGTTGAGTGCGGCCTGTCCGCTCTCCGAGCAGGCCGTGTCCCCATCCGTGCACCGGTACAGCAGGACCAGCCCGCCATGCTCCAGGTTGTGGATCCAGCCCTGGGGCGTCGCCTGGTCATCCGGTCCGTAGACGCCCGGGCGGATCGGCCCGTCGCCGGTCGCGTTGTAGTGGTTGCCCGTCGCGGGTGGGCACAGCGCGTAGCGCACAAAGGCCCCGAGCGACACGTGGTCGCGGCCCTGATCGGTCTGGGCAATCCCCAGCCGCTGGGTGGCACTCGGTGCCGGAGCGGATGTCGGTGCGGGATCCCACTCGGTGGTGCAGGCGTACGCGGGCGAGGTCGCGTTGAGAAAGGCGAGCCCGGCCATGCCGACGAGGGCGACCCCGGCGAGGCCCCAGAGGAGGCGCCCCCGGTTTCGGGCGAGGAACGACGGCTGGGGCGCCGCACGTCGGCTGCGGCTGCCGGACTTGGCCGGCGTCAGTCGATTCGGGGTGTTCACAAACGGCCTCGTGATGTGCTGTTGAGCGTCGAATTGATCGGCAGGCGGCCGCGGATTCGACGAGTGGCTGTGCGTGCGCAAGGGTAGCGTGCGCGGCGCGCACGCGCGCGAGCGGGCAAGATGGCGGGCCGGAACGCGCCGGCTGCCGCTCGGCCGGGCGTGGACCTCAGGGCTCGATGAGCCAGGCCGATGCTGCCGGGCTGCGCAACCCTCGGATCAGCAGCGTCGCCAGGGCCCCGAGGAAGACGGCGACCGGGAGGAGCCCCTGGTTCAGCACCAGGAGAATCGCCGGTATCAGGAGTGACGTGAGCCCGAGCGCGAGCATGCGCGAGGCGGCCTTGCGCTGGAGCACCAGCGTGGTGGTGAAGATCGTGTAGGCCAGCAGGACCATCACGATGACCCCGATCGGGCTGACCGGGGCCGCGATCGCGAGGTCCACGACGTAGCGCAGGGACAGGCCGATCCCGGCCAGGATCAGGAAGGCATATGCCAGGAAGAGTCGAATGGCCCAGGGCATGCCACGGATCGAGGTCTGCATCGGCTGATTCTGCCCGAATGTGTCGGGTGTCATGCCCGAGCTCCGGGCCGCCCGAATCCGTCACGACCGAACGTGCCGTCGACCTATACTCCGCACCTCGTGTCGGACCTTCCGTTTCAGCTCCCGCCGGAAGCCGCCCGAAGACTGGCGTCCGCCCTCGACGTCGAAGGCAAGATTCTTCGAGGTCTCGAGGCCCTCGGGCCGGTCGCGGGTCGCGACGTGCTGCTCGTCGATGCCGCCGGCTCCGCGATCGCGGCGGGCCTCGAACGCGTCGGCGCTCGGGTGGTCCATGCGGACCTCGGCAGCCCATTCGGCGCCGATGCCACCGGCGAATCGATGGACGTCATCATCGGGCTCTGGTCGCTGTTCCGGGGCGTCAGGCCGGAGGATCTGGAGGCGGCTGATCGCATCCTGCGGCCCGATGGACGGCTGCTCGTCGTCCACGACTACGGGCGTGACGATGTCTCGCGGATCAATCCGGATCGCGAGGAGCTCGGCGCCTGGACGCGTCGCAACGGCCCGTTCCTGCGAGCCGGGTTCCGGGTCAGAGTGCTGCACTGCTTCTGGACCTTCGAATCCCAGGATGCAGCCACGGACTTCCTCGGATCGGCGTTCGGCGAAGCCGGGGCTGCGGTCGCGGCAACCCTGAAGCGCCCGAGGCTGTCCTACAACGTGGCGATCTACCACCGGACGCGCGGAGGCGTCGCGCCGCCACAGGGCTGACCGGCGATGGCCGGTTGGCCGACTGCCCGGACAGCCCATGCCGGCCGGGCTGGTACATTTCGCCCGATGACCCTGCAGCCTCGGCGCCCCGCCGGCGCCTTTCGCGACGGTGCGCACCCGGCGGGCGCGAGCAACCGCCCCCACGTCGCGCAATTCGCCATCACCCCGTTCCGGGTCGTGCTGGTCGTCGCCTTCCTGCTCGCCCTGGTCTACATCGCGTGGGCCATCCTGAAGGTCGATGACTCGGCCCAGATTCCGATGGTCACGTCGGGCATCGGCGCCCTGGGCATCGTCTTTGCCGCGACCTCGGCCGGAAGCGCGGTCCGTCTGTGGCAATGCTGGAAGGACGGCCTGCAGTCACAGACGGTGGTCTGGGCCATCGTCGGTGGCGTGGCGGGGATGATCGCCCTCGGTTGCTTTGCCGGCACGCTGGTCCTGTCGCTCGTCTGGGGCGCCTGACCGCGCCTTCCGGCCTGCCCCGGCCGTGGTTCGAACGCGGCCCGGCCATCACTCGAGCGCGGGCCCGCCCAGGACCCTCTGCTAAACTCGCCCGACTCCCGGCCCCCATCGTCTAGAGGCCTAGGACGCCACCCTTTCAAGGTGGAGATCAGGGGTTCGAATCCCCTTGGGGGTACCAATCTCCGAACCCGGACCGTCTGTCCTGCCCAGGGACTCAAACCGGTTGGGCGTTCGTTCGGAGCCGCGCCCGGGAACGGTGCGTGATGCTACCATCGAGTTGATGGAGATCATGGGCATCCGCATTCCGACGGTCGTCTCGGACAACGTCGCGCTGCGCTGCGACGACTGCCTCGAGGTGATCGAGGGGACGCCCTGGCGGATCAACGTCCTCGATGCCGTGGCCGCAGAGACGCCGGTCTCCTGGGCTGGGCGTCCCGTCCTCAATCCCGGGCCCTTCCAGTTCCACCGCGCCCCCGCGCACGTCCGCAGCTGGATGCGCACACGTGGCTGGCTGTTCTGCCGCCGGGGCGAGGTGCGAGAGATCATGCGGCCGATCTCCATCCCCGGCGACGCGCCACGCTGGGGCCTGTGCGACGGTGTCCATCGCGACGATCACGAGTTCGTGCAGGCCTGATTCGACCCGCCCGGGCGAGCGGTCGCCACGGGCTGAAACGAGCGGTTGACAGGGCGCGCGAAGCCTTCGTATCCTGCGCCGGCTTCCGGTCGGAGCTCGATACCGAGATTTGCCCGGATTTACCGGCTCGCTGGCGCCGACTGCGCCGTCCATCACCGGCCCGGAGGTCGTCCCCGCGTGGCCCGTACCGCTGAGCGCCCCACCGCACCACCGGGTGACTGGCTGTCACTCGGACCCGCGAGCCGGTTGCTCGGGGTCGACCCGGACACGCTCCGCCGCTGGGCCGATCAGGGACGGGTCAAGGCCTACGCAACGCCCGGGGGTCATCGCCGGTTCGCCAAGGCGGACATCGGCCGCATCGCGACGAGCCATCGCGTGGTACGGCGGCCCCTGTCCGCGCTCGGGGCGACCTCCGATCGCGTGAACCAGGCGTACGTGCGGTCCTATCGGGCAGAGGCAGGTCCCGCGACCATCGCCCAGCTGGAGGCGGACGAGCGCGCCGAATTCCGGACCGAAGGCCGCCGGCTCGTGGCCGTCCTGTTGTCCTACCTCGACGCGGCCCGCCCCGCCGATCGCGAGCGCTGGGAGGCCGAAGCGATCCGGCTGGTCGATTCGACGGGCCGCCGACTGGCCGAGGCCGGTGCCAGCGGTTCGGAGGTCGTCGCGGTCTACGTCAGGGCTCGAGCCCCGTTCCTTACCGAGATCGCCTCGCTCGGACGGCGCCGCGCCCTCGATGCGACCCAGCTCGCGTCGCTGTTCGAGCAGGCGGTGGCCCTGCTCGATCGCCTGCTCCTCCATCTCGTCGCGGTCCATGCAGACACGAGCGCCCGACGCTCGACCAGGGAGATCAAGCGGTGAACTTCAACGTCATCCTGCCGTTCGCATCGTCCGCCCTGTCGTTCGTGTTCTTCATCTTCCTGCTCGACCAGTGGGTGGACCGGCGTCGGCCCTACCAGCTGATCTGGGCGATCGGGATGCTCTGGTACGCCCTGTCGGCCGGCACGGAGTTCCTTGGCGGTGCGTTCGGCTGGAGCGAGCCGCTGTACCGGGCGTGGTACCTCATCGGTGCGATCTGGGTTGCCGGCTGGCTGGGCATGGGCACGGTCTTCCTGCTGGCCCGGACCCGGTTCGGGTACGCCTTCGCGCTGTCGCTGGCACTGGCCGGCCTGTTCACGGTCCTGTCATGGGCCAAGTACGCCTATCCCGGTTCAGGCGTCGCGCCCTATGTGTACGGCCTCGCGGCCCTGGCCCTCGCGATCGGCGTCGTGGTGCTGACCGCGCGGCGGGACGAGCGATGGGTATGGCTGGCCTTCGGCGCCATCGCAGGTGGCTCGCTCCTGTCGCTGATCCTCGTGATCAGCACGCCCCTGGCCGCACCCGGCTATGCCGTCGATCCGGCGACCCACATTCCAGTCGGGACGCTCTTTCCCGGCGCGATCCGCCTCCTGACCCCGTTCTTCAACG
>SCTE01000090.1 GCA_004298915.1 Chloroflexota bacterium
CCCGCGCGCGGTCATGGTTGACTGACTCTACGCCGGGTGTCGAGGCCGGGCTGGCTACTCCTCGCCGAGGTAGGCCTTGCGGACCATCTCGTTCTTGATCAGGTCGGCCGCCGGGCCGGTCAGGACGACCTCGCCCGTCTGGAGCACGTATCCCCGGTGGGCGATCGTCAGCGCCTGGAGGGCGTTCTGCTCGACGAGGAGGATCGACGTGCCCTGGGAATTGATGTCCTTGATCGTCTCGAACACCGTCTGGACGAGGATCGGCGCGAGGCCGAGCGATGGCTCGTCGAGCAGCAGCACCCTCGGCCTGGACATGAGTGCCCGCCCGATCGCGAGCATCTGCTGCTCGCCGCCGGAGAGGGTGCCGCCCAGCTGGTTCCTGCGCTCCCCGAGCCGCGGGAAGAGCGTCATGACCCGGTCGATGTCCGGGCCGATCTCGGCCTGCTTCCGGGTGAAGGCACCCATCTGCAGATTTTCGATCACGGTCAACCGAGGAAAAATCCTCCGGCCCTCGGGGGCCTGGCCGATGCCCTGCTCCACGAGCTTGTGGGCCGCGATCTTGGAGATGTCCTGGCCCTCGAACCGGACATGCCCGGATCGAGGATGGAGGAGCCCGCTGATCGTCTTGAGGGTTGTGGTCTTGCCGGCGCCGTTGGCCCCGATCAGGGTGACGATCTCACCCTTGCGGACCTCCATCGACACCCCGCGAAGGGCGTGGATCTGGCCGTAGTAGGTGTGGATGTCGTCGACGACCAGGAGGGCCTCGCCGGAGCCTCCGTTCATGCCCATCGGGTCGGCCACGGGTGCCGTCATGATGCGGGTGCTCCCAGGTAGGCTTCGATGACCTTCGGGTCGCGTCGCACCTCGTCGGGCGTCCCCTCCGCGATCCGTTCGCCATGATCGAGGACCGTCACCCGGTCGCTGATCCCCATGACGACCTTCATGTCGTGCTCGATGAGCAGGACGGTCAGGCCGAGTTCGGACCGCAGCCGGCCGATGAGTCGCGTCAGATCTGCCGTCTCGTTCGGGTTCATGCCCGCGGTCGGCTCATCGAGCAGGAGCAGGACGGGATTCGAGGCGAGGGCGCGAGCGATCTCGAGCCGGCGCTGATCCCCATAGGGCAGGTTCTTGGCCAGCTCATCCGCTCGCCCGGACAGCCCGGCGAGGTCGAGGAGCTCCTGGCCGCGGACCCGGGCCGACTTTTCCTCGGCCCGATTCTTGGGCGTCGACAGCAGCGCATCGATCCAGCTCGCGTGCAGGCGCGAGTGCATCCCGACGAGCACGTTGTCCATGGCCGTCATGTTGTGGAACAGGCGGATGTTCTGGAACGTCCGGCCGAGGCCCGAGACGACCATGTCGTTGGGTCGGGCACTTCGGAACACGCCGATCCTGGTCAGGAAGTCGGTATACCAGCGCGGCCGCGAGGCGCTCACGAGGAGCACGACCAGCAGGCTGAGGACCGTGGCCAGGATCCCGATCGCGATCTCGGCCTCGGGCGCGCCGCTGTCGCCGATGAGCCAGGTGATCGTGCCGAGGATCAGGGCCGGCACGAGCCACAGGACCGGCTCGAGCCACGCTCGTCGGGCATGCGCGATCACGGGAATGCCCCGGAACTCGATATTCCCCTCGGTCGGGTCGTAGATCCCGGCGATGATGTTGAAGAACGTGGTCTTGCCGGCCCCGTTCGGGCCGATGAGGCTGACGATCGAACCCTCGGGGATCGTGAAGTCGATGTCGCTCACGGCAACCAGGCCGCCGAACCGCTTGATGATCCCGTTGGCGCGCAGGACGTCGGTCACCGAACCCCCTCCCCGCTGCTCTCGCCGAACTGCTCTTCTGCTCCAGGTACCTCACCCATGGCGCCGAGCGCCTCCGGGTCGTCGGGCACGTCGGCCGCCTCGTGGAGTTCACGGCGGCGGGTCTGGCTCGGAAAGAGCCCCTCCGGCCGGTACAGCATCATGAGCACGAGGGCGATGCCGTAGAGCAGGAACTGGAACTGCAGGAAGTTGATCTCGCTGACATTGATGTGGACCGGCCCCAGGTTGAAGGCAGGGATCCCGAGTCCGCCGACGACGGTGTTGATCTGCTTCAGGAGGACCGACTGGATCATGAACACGACGAACGCGCCGGCGGCCACGCCCCAGATGTTGCCCATCCCGCCGATGATGACCATCGCCAGGACCGTGAATGACACGGTGAACAGGAACTGGTCGGGCGACACGATCGTGAGCTTGGAGGCGTTGAACACGCCGGCCAGCCCGGACGTCGTCGCGCCGAGGGCGAACGCCAGGAGCTTGGTCGTGATCGTGTTGATGCCGTTGGCCGCCGCCGCGAGCTCGTCCTCCCGGATCGCCACCCAGGCGCGCCCGATCCGGGAATCCTGCAACCGATAGAGCAGGATCATCGCGACCGTCACGATGAACAGCATCATGATCAGGTAGTTGTACGGGGTGATGGCCCCGAACGCGCCGAGGAACGGGAGCGCCTCCGGCCGGAAAATGCCGCCGATGCCGTTCGTGCCCTCGGTCCACTTGTCGAGGTTCAGGAAGACGATCGGGACGATCTCGCCGAAGCCGAGGGTCATAATCGCGAGGTAGTCACCCCGCAGGCGCAGCGTCGGCGCGCCGAGGGCGATGCCGAAGACCGCCGCCACCGCCGCTCCGACGACGAGCATCGGCAGGAACGGCAGGTCGAGCCCCGAGAAGGGCGAGTTGCTGTACGCGTAGGTGTACGCACCGATGGCGAAGAACGCCGCATACCCGAGGTCGAGCAGGCCCGCCAGGCCGACGACGACGTTGAGGCCCATCGCCAGCAGGACGAACACGCCGGCATTGGCGAACGCATCCCACCATGAGCTGGTGCCCTGGATGAACGTGAACAGGCCCGTCCGCGGAAGGATCGTGGCGAGGACCGCGACGATGAGCATCGAGATGACGATCGATGACGAGCGGTGCACCGCCGAGAACGCTTGTACCCGTGTTCGGAAGGGGGCCATACGAGCCCGCAAGGCGG
>SCTE01000091.1 GCA_004298915.1 Chloroflexota bacterium
CGCACGGCACTACAGCGACACGCCGCTCGCGCCGTCGAGCACGCACAGCTACACGATCAAGGCGTTCGATGCCGCCGGCAACCGCTCCGCGCCGTCCGGCCCGATCTCGCTCACGACGTCGAATGGCACCGTGACGGTGACCCTGATCCCGGTCGCGGATTCCTACGTCTCCAGCACCTCGCCGACCACGAACTACGGGACGTCCACGGTGCTCCGCGTCCAGAGTGGCTCGGCGACCCTTCGGAGCTACCTCCGGTTCGACCTCTCGGGCGTGGTCGGCTCCATCCAGGACGCCACGTTGCGGGTCTACTCGAATTCAACCGGGCCGTACGGCTATGACGTCTTCGGCGTCGCCAACACCACCTGGGGCGAGACCTCGATCAACGACACCAACGCACCGGCCATCGGCCCACCGACGGGGATCTCGTCCGGAGCCGTGGTGACCGGCAGCTGGACGTCGGTCAACGTCAGTTCGCTGATCAGCGGGCCGAATGCCGGCCTCGTCAGCCTGGCCCTCGGACCATCGGGCACGACCCAGCGGAGCTTCTCGTCCCGGGAAGGCGCGTTCGCGCCCCAGCTGATCCTGACCGTCGGGGCCGTCAACGGCGGACCTCCCACGGCAAGCTTCACCGCTTCGACGATGACCGTGACCGCCGGGCTGCCCGTCTCGTTCACCGATACGAGCACCGGCGGTGCAACCTCGTGGAGCTGGAGCTTCGGCGACGCTGCGACCAGCACGGCCCAGAACCCGAGCCACACGTGGGCGACCCCGGGGACGTACACGGTCACCCTGATCGCCTCGAACAGCTCCGGACCGAGCGCGCCGGCCACGGCCCAGATCGATGTCGTCGCCGATACCGCTGCCCCGTCGACCCCGGGCAACCTGACCGCGACGCCCGCCAGTGGCACGCGGATCGACCTGGCGTGGTCTACCTCGATCGACAACGTCGCCGTGACCGGCTACCGCGTCTACCGGGATGGCAATCCGACACCGATCGCGACCGTCGGCGGCGCAACGCTCGGCTATGCGGACCTGACCGTGGCGCCCGGGACGACGTACACCTACACCGTGGATGCCATCGACGCCGCGGGAAACCCGAGCACCCCCACCGGTCCGGTACCTGCGACCACCCCGTCGGGCTCCGTGACGTTCACCAGAAATCCGATTGCCGATGCCTACGTCGACAGCGTGAACGCCACCACGAACTACGGAACCAACAGTTCGATCCGCGTTTCCGGCCCCAGCCAGATCCGGAACGCGTACCTCAAGTTCGACCTGACCGGGATCAGTCCGTCGATCATGAGCGCCACCCTGCGCGTGTACTGCATCAGCGGCTGCTCGACGACCGGGTTCGCCGCGCGCGCGGTCATGGACTCGACCTGGGGCGAATCATCGATCACGTATGCCAATGCCCCGGGGTTCAGTTCCTCGATTGCCGGTTCGAGCGGCGCGCTCGTCCTCGGCTGGAACACCGTTGACGTGTCGTCGATCGTGACGGCCGGCGCCGGCGGCCTGACGAGCATGGTCCTGACGACGACCGGAAGCCAGATCAACCTGTCGTCGAAGGAGGGCGTGGGCGTCCCGGAGCTCGTCATGGTCGTGGGCGGCCCATAGCGGCGGTCGGGTCGAGGCGATGGGATTGACCGGCAGACGACCTGCCTGCGCTAAACTGGCGCCCGGCGGCGGAGTAGCTCAGTGGTAGAGCAGGGGACTCATAAGCCCTTGGTCGGTGGTTCAAATCCGCCCTCCGCTACCAGATCCCGCTCACGGATTCCCGGTGGGACCCGTGCCGGCCTCGTCCAGCCCGCGGCCACGGGGGCTGTCGGAGACCCGGCGCTATACTCGGCCCAGGACGAGCCGAACCACTGGCCCGTCCCTCCGGAGGCAAGTTCTTGAATCCCAGGTTCATGCGCAATGGCGCACTGATGATCCTGCTCGCCCTTGGCGTGGCAGCGCTTCTCTACACATGGTTCAACCAGACGACGAGCTCGGCACCCACCGGCTATGGGACGTTCCTCAACCAGGTCGCGGCGGGTGATGTCAAGAAGGTCGTCCAGCAATCGGACACCCTCACCGTCACGAAGGGCGACGGCAGCACCTACACGGTGACCGTGCCGAGCATCCTGACGTCGGTCCTCGACGACATGCAGAAGGCGTCGAGCGAGGCGGGCCGCACCCTCGACAAGTCGATCTTCTCGGCCGATCGCCAGAACGACAACGGCTGGATCCTGACCGCGGTCAGCGTGGTCCTCCCGCTCCTCGTGATCGGCGCGTTCATCTACTTCATGATGCGGCAGGCCCAGGGCACCAACAACCAGGCCATGTCGTTCGGCAAGAGCCGCGCCCGGATGTTCCTCGGCAACAAGTCCGTCGTGACGTTCGCCGATGTCGCCGGGGTCGACGAGGCCAAGACCGAGCTGCAGGAGATCGTCGAGTTCCTGAAGTTCCCCGAGAAGTTCAACACGCTCGGGGCGCGCATCCCCCGCGGCGTCCTCCTCGTGGGGCCTCCCGGAACCGGCAAGACGCTCATGGCCCGGGCCGTCGCCGGCGAGGCCGGCGTGCCGTTCTTCAGCATCTCCGGTTCGGAATTCGTCGAGATGTTCGTCGGCGTCGGCGCGAGCCGTGTCCGCGACCTGTTCGACCAGGCGAAGCGCAACAGCCCGTGCATCGTCTTCGTGGACGAGATCGACGCGGTCGGCCGCCAGCGTGGCGCCGGCCTCGGCGGCAGCCACGACGAGCGCGAGCAGACCCTCAACCAGATCCTCGTCGAGATGGACGGGTTCGACACCAACACCGGCGTGATCGTCGTCGCGGCCACGAACCGGCCCGACGTCCTCGACCCGGCCCTCCTGCGCCCCGGTCGGTTCGACCGGCAGGTGATCCTCGATCGACCCGACATGAAGGGCCGCGTGGCCATCCTCAAGGTCCACATCAAGGGCAAGCCGCTCGACAAGGCCGTATCCATCGAGGGCCTCGCCAGGCTGTCGCCCGGATTCTCGGGTGCCGACCTCGCCAACCTGATCAACGAGGGCGCGATCCTCGCTGCCCGCCGGAACAAGAAGGTCATCGCGATGCCCGAATTCGAGGAGGCGCTCGAGAGGATCGTGGCCGGCCCCGAGCGCAAGTCGCGGATCATCTCGGACGCCGAGAAGCTGATCATCGCGTACCACGAGGGCGGTCACGCGGTGGTCCAGCGGGTCCTCCCCAAGTGCGATCCGGTCAGCAAGGTGACGATCGTGAGCCGGGGCATGGCCCTCGGGTACACGATGGCCCTCCCGACCGAGGACCGCTACCTCCAGTCGAAGTCCGAGTTCGAGGACAAGCTGGCGGGCCTGCTCGGCGGCAACGTCGCCGAGCGCCTCGTGTTCGGTGACACGACGACGGGCTCGAGCAACGACATCGAGAAGGCGACCGGCCTTGCCCGGCGCATGGTCACCGAGTTCGGGATGAGCGACCGGCTCGGACCGCTGTCGTTCGGCAAGCGTGACGAGCTCGTCTTCCTGGGCCGCGAGATCGGGGAGCAGCGCAACTACTCCGACGAGATCGCGCGGCAGATCGACGAGGAGGTGCGGGCGCTCGTCGACCGGGCCTACGAGCGAGCAACCGAGGTCCTCGAGACGCATCGGGATCGGCTGGAGGGCCTCGCCCAGAAGCTCATTGCCGAAGAAACCGTCGATGCCGACGCGTTCGAGACGCTGTTCGCGGACCTCCCGCCCAAGGAGCCGTTGCACGGCCTGCCGCCGCGCTCGCACGGGTCGCCCGGGGCGCCCGGTGCGGACGCACCGACGGATCGGCCATCGGAGCGCGACGTTCCTCCGGCCTCGGCGCCGGCCCCGAATCCCGCCTGAGTACGGTCCCGGGCCAAACCTGACGCCATCGGCCGGCGACTCCCCCGGAGCGCCGGCCGAACCATGTGGAGATCAGATCAGATGACCGATGCCCTGGACCCCGCGCTCGAGACCCAGCTCAACGCGACGGAGGAGACGCGGCACGCCTCGCTGCTCGAGTTCCTGCGCATTCCGAGCATCTCCGCGCTGAGCGAGCATGCCGGTGACATCCGGCGCGCGGCCGACTGGATTGCCGAGGAGCTCGCGCGGATCGGATTCGAGCACGTCGAGGTCTCCTCGACGCCGGGTCATCCCATCGTCTATGCGGACTGGCTCAATGCCGATGGAGCTCCGACGGTCATCGTCTACTGCCACTACGACGTCCAGCCCGTCGATCCGATCGACCTCTGGGAGACGGCCCCGTTCGATCCGTTCATCCGGGACGGTCGGATCGTGGGCCGCGGATCGGCTGACGACAAGGGCCAGCTGCACATGCACCTCCGCGCCGCCGAGGCCCTGTTCGTCGTCCGAGGGGCGCTTCCGGTGAACCTCCGGATCGTGTTCGAGGGCGAGGAGGAAACGACGTCCGCGAGCCTCCCGGGTTGGCTCGAGGCCAATCGCGGCCGCCTCGGCGCCGACGCCGTGGTGATCTCGGACACGGGCTTCTTCGAGGGCAACATCCCGGCGCTGACCGAAACGCTGCGCGGCATGTTGTACACCCAGATCGACGTGACCGGCACGCCGACCGACCTGCATTCGGGCAGCTTCGGCGGCGCGGTGGAGAACCCGGCCAACGCGCTCGCCCGGATCATCGCCGCCCTCAAGGACCGCGACGGCCGGGTCCAGGTGCCGGGCTTCTACGACGATGTGGACACGCTCGACGACGCGGCGAAGGCCCGTCTGGCCGCCCTGCCGTTCGATCCGGAGGCCTATCGCGCTCAGACCGGGTCCGGGCCACTCCAGGGCGAGGTCGGGTATTCGATCCTCGAGCGCAAGTGGACGCGCCCGACGCTCGACGTGAACGGTATCTGGGGTGGCTTCCAGGGCGAGGGCTCCAAGACGATCATCCCGGCGCACGCCCACGCCAAGGTCAGCATGCGCCTCGTGTCGGACCAGGACCCCGACGTCCTGTTCCCGAAGTTCGTGGCCTTCGTCGAGGCGATGTGCCCGCCCGGCGTGCGCGTGAGCGTGCAGTTCCTCGGCGGCGGGAAGCCGGTCCGGACGCCGATCGACCACCCGGTTGCGCAGGCGGCGGCTCGGGCGCTCGAAGCCACCTTCGGTCGCGCCCCGGTCTTCATCGGCGCGGGCGGATCGATCCCGGTGGCCGAGATGTTCGAGCACCAGCTGGGCCTGCCCGTGATCCTGATGGGATTCTCGAACCCCGACGATCACGCGCACGCGCCGAACGAATCGATGGTCCTCGCCAACTACGAGACCGGGATCCGGACGATCTGCGTGCTGTGGGACAGCCTCGGATCCGCGAACCGGGGATGATCTCGGGGTCCTGACCCCGGACCAACGCCGACCCGAACCTCGCCCTTCGGGTTGATGACGCGGTCCGCTCCGGTGCTACGATGCCGCCTCGGGGCAACCACACGGGGAGGGTCAGGCGATCGTGGCGATCAAGGCGAACGAATCCGCGGATACCGAGAGCGCGCCGGAGACGTCGTCGGCCGCGTGGCGACTCGACAGCGACACGGGGAGCATGGCCCCGCTGTCGGCCCTGGACGTCCTTGTCGACCTCAATGACAAGGTCGTCAGCGGGAAGTTGGGTGAGTACCAGCCGGTTCCGCTCGGCCTGACCCCGCTCGACAAGACGATCGGCGGCGGACTCCGACCGGGCGAGCTCCTGCTCCTCGGCGGGGCGCAGGGCACCGGCAAGACCACGATGGCGCTCCAGATGGCCCGCAACGTCGCGGCGTCCGGCCAGGCGAGCGTCCTGTACATCTGCTTCGAGCACGACGAGCCGTACCTGCTGAACCGCCTGATTGCGCTCGAATCGGCCCTCGCCCACATGCCCCAGAAGGCCGGCGCCATCAAGATCCAGGATGTCTGCAAGGAGATCCTCGGGACCTGGTCGGCCGAAG
>SCTE01000092.1 GCA_004298915.1 Chloroflexota bacterium
GGATGGAGGTCCCTGGCTTTGCGTCCCCGCCTCACGACGGGTTTGCCCTGGACGATCTGTCGAGCTGGGAGACGACCGTCGTCTCGTGAGGGCACAGTACGGTCGGGTCGGCGATGGTCATATAGCCAAGGAGTACCAGCAGCCACCCTCCGGGTTGTCACGAGGCAACAGGTGCCGTTTGAAGGGATCCGGGGCGACGCATGGCCAGGACGATGACGAGCACGACGCCAAGCCCGATGAGCACGTCGCCGATGCTGAAGATGTTTGCCCAAGGCAGCCACGAAGGCAACGCGAAGATATCGGTCAGCGGGGCGAGCGCCGGTTCGGGCACCACGGCACTGTTCGAGTAGACCGTCTTGGGAACCTTGCCGAGTGCCTCCATCGCGGCGATCGAGGCCGGCATGTAGCCGCCATTGGCGATGATCGCCGCGAGGTTGCTGGCGGCCCCGAGCGCCACGACCAGCATCCCCGGAATGGCGCGGTTGGCCAGCACGGCAAGCAGCACCAGGCCGGTCGAGGCGACGTAGATCGGCGCACCGAGCGCCCCGACCCGTTCCGTCACGGCATCCGTGAACAGGACAACCTGGACCAGCAGTCCGAACAGGAATACCCATGCCCAGCGAAACCGAATCTCGGACAGACCACCCGGCCTGCCGCCGAAGATGAGCCCGAGCGCGACTCCAACGACGAGCGCGTAGAGGATGAACATCGGACCTCCCTGCGGTCGGCCGTCAGGCCGACGCCTGCTCAATGCGGGCGAGTCGACGCGGTTCCTTCTCGGCCCGGTCTGAGCGAGTCGGTCGCGCGGCGGGTCGCGCCGAAGCCCCGCGGACGGCGGGAGCGAATTCCTCGAGGTACCGGCCTGCAGCGTCGCCATCGAGAGGTCGGGCGAAGAGATAGCCCTGTCCGAGCTCGCAACCGAGCCCGCGCAGATGGGCCAGCTGCGCATGCTCCTCGATGCCTTCCGCGATGATCGTCATGCCCAGGGCACGGCCGAGGGCCACGATCGCAGCGGCGAACGGCCACTCGTCGGGATTGTCGGTCTCGCCGATGAACTCCTTGGCCACCTTCAGGATGTCGACCCGGAACCGTCGCAGGTAGCCCAGTGAGGAGTAGCCGGTCCCGAAATCGTCGATCGCAATCCTCACCCCGAGGGCGCGGATCTCCTCCAGCCGGGCGATCGTCGCTGACGTGTCATGGAAGATCACGGTCTCGGTCATCTCGAGCACGAGCTGCTCAGGGCGGAGCCCGGAATCGTCGAGCAGTGCCATCAGCGTGTCGACGAAGTCCTGTTCCTGGAGCTGCTGGGCGGCCAGGTTGATGGTGATCGTGATCGGCCGCCCAATCGCATCCGACGCCGACCAGGCCGCGGCCTGACGACATGCCTCGTCGAGGACCCATGTGCCGAGCGCGACGATGCTGCCGGTCTCCTCGGCCAGGGGAATGAAGTCGTCGGGGCCGAGCAGACCGCGAGTCGGGTGCCGCCAGCGGACCAGCGCCTCGACTCCGACAGCCGTGGACGTCCGGAGATCGATGATCGGCTGGTACTGGAGGACCAGCTCCCCTCGGCCGAGGCTCTTCGAGAGTTCGAGGCTCAACTCGTGCCGGGCGACGATCGCGGCGTGCATCGTCGGCTCGAAGATCGCGACCCGGTTCTTGCCCGACGTCTTCGCCGTGTACATCGCCACGTCCGCATTGCGCAAGAGCTCGTCAGCGCGTTCGGTCCCGAGACGAGCCGCCGCGATCCCGATGCTGCCGCCGACCTGGACCTCGGAGGTTCCGAGCAGGAACGTGACCCGCAGGGCATCGATGATCCGATCGGCGACGGCCACGGCAACCTGCAGGTCGGGTTCGTCAAGGAGCAGGACCGCGAATTCGTCTCCCCCGAGTCGGGCCGGGAGGTCGTCGGGTCGGAGAACGCTTCGGAGACGATCCGCAACCTCGACGAGGAGGCGGTCGCCGGCCGCGTGGCCGAGCGTGTCGTTGACCGTCTTGAAGTCGTCGAGGTCGAGGAAGAGGACGACCGGCATCCGCTGATCGGCATGGCCGGCCAGGTGCTCGGTGACACGCTCCACGAAGAGCGACCGATTTGCGAGGCCGGTGAGCGAGTCGTGGTAGGCCTGAAAGTTCAGTTCCTCCTTGAGCCGCGAGAGCTCGGCCAGCGAACGCTCGAGGTGCCCATTCTCGAGTGCGACAGCAATCTGGTTCGACAGCGTCTCGAGGAGTCGGAGATCGTCATCACTGTAGGACGTGCCTTCGGTCAGCCGGTTGCCGATCATCAAGGAGCCGATCAACTCCGACTCGCCCTTGAGCGGGGCGACCATGCCGTGGCGAACCCTGGGATGCGCGGCGGGCTCGAAGAAGAACGGCCCGCTGGCCTCGATCACTCCTGCGTACATCGGGTCGAGGGCGAAATCCTTCATCGGAACCATGGTCTGCGGGTCGGCTTCGTGCCAGGAGCTCGTCCGCAGGGCCTCAAGGTCTTCGGCACGTGGGTGGAGGACCACCTCGGCGAGTTCCGCCCGGAACATCGCTCTCGCGTGATCGAGGATCGCGACGAGCGACGAATCGAGTTCCGGAGAGTGTTGGAGGATGCGCGACGATTGGTACAGCAGCTCAAGGCGCTCGTGCTTCTCGCGCTCGGAGAGATAGGCGCGATAGGCGACGAAGACGATGCCGAGCGGCAATGCCATGAGCCAGAGCAGGACGGCGTTGGTCTGGATGATCACCACGGCGAGCAGCGCGAGGCTCGTATTGGCGAAGGCGACCATGCTCCCGAACCGGATCATCTCGGGCAGCTTCTCGAACTGTGGCGCTCCTCCCGACAGCGTGATGACCAACGCGATCGAGATGGCACCGATCACCGTGGCCACGAAGGTTGCCAGGAAAGCGACCGCCCACTCATGCGGTCCGGGGACCCCGTCGACGGCCGCCAGCGATCGAACGATGAGGAGTGACACGGCGGCCACGCACATCATGTTCGCGAGATTGAACGTGGTCTTGATCAGCCGCTGCCGACGCTGGACGATGAGCGCGAGGCTCGCCCCAACGAGTACCGCGAGCAGATACTCGCTGGGTGACAGCACGAAGAAGCCGATGACGGCCGGGAACTCGCTCAGTGAAAACGAGTGTGTCTCGCGACGAAAGTGCACATCTACGACCTTCAGCTCGGCGAGCGCGAAGGCGATGGCGAAGACCGGCCAGGGGATCCAGGCGCCCGGCGGAGCCGGTCGGTCCCACAGGGCACCAAGCCAGATCGCGGTGGCAACGATGGCGAGCGACGCGGTCAGCGTCCAGACCTTGATGGCCGGACGCAGCCCAGCTGCGGGAGCCACGTGCAGGCCGATCGCCCGGGCGTTCCTGTCGGGCCGGGCGGAGGTCTCTCTTCGGGAGGTTCGTGACTCCCACTTTGCTCGCACGCGCATGAACAAACGCCGGGCTCCTCGGTGGCCGCCTGAGTGGCAAGGCAGTTGTACCGCTCGCCATGCCTGCAGGCACCGGCCCGTTCGTACCGGGACTCGAGGGGGACCTTCAGCCGTCTGGACTTCCCTTGAGCACGCGGTCGAGGCGATTTCCCGTTGGCTGGTACCCTTCCCGTCCGCAAGCCGATCGCGCTCCGGAGCCGACAAGTGTCAGGTGATCGTTCGTTCCCGCCACGCACCCTGGTCGAGAAGATCTGGGATGCCCACGTCGTCGCCGAGGATCCCGGCGCCCCGACGATCCTCGCGGTCGACCTCCACCTCGTCCACGAGGTCACGAGCCCCCAGGCGTTCACCGGGCTGCGCCAGCGCGGGCTGACCGTTCGCCATCCCGAGCGGACGGTGGCGACAGCCGACCACTCGGTCCCGACCACTCCACGGGGGCTCCCCTTCCTCGACCCGATGGCGGCCGCCCAGGTCCAGCAGCTCGACACCAACTGCCGCGAGTTCGGCATCCCGCTGCACGGCATCGGCGATCCGAGCCAGGGCATCGTCCACGTCATCGGACCGCAGCTGGGCCTGACCCAGCCGGGCATGACGATCGTGTGCGGTGACTCGCATACCAGCACCCACGGTGCGTTCGGGGCGCTCGCGTTCGGGATCGGGACCTCCGAAGTGGAGATGGTCCTCGCGACCCAGACCCTGCTCCAGCGCAGGCCGATGACCTATGAAGTCCGGGTGGACGGGACCCTGGCGCCCGGCGTCGGGGCCAAGGACATCATCCTCGCGCTCATCGCCCGGATCGGCGTTGCCGGCGGGACGGGCCACGTCTTCGAATATCGCGGCGAGGCGATCCGCGCCCTGACGATGGAACAGCGGATGACCATCTGCAACATGAGCATCGAGGGCGGGGCACGAGCCGGCCTTATCGCGCCGGACGAGACGACGTTCGCGTACCTGAAGGGACGCCCGCATGCGCCGCAGGGCGCCGCCTGGGACGAGGCGGTCGCGTACTGGCGCACGCTTCCGACCGATGAGGGCGCCACCTACGACAAGTCGATCGTGATCGATGCCTCGGCCCTCGAGCCGATGGTCACGTACGGCACGAACCCAGGCATGGGCATCCCGATCAGCGGGCGAGTGCCGGATCCGGCCGCCGCCGGCGACCCGGCTCATGGCCGCGCGCTCGAGAAGGCCCTCGCCTACATGGACCTCACCCCCGGGCAGGCGATCCTCGGGCAGGCGGTGGATGTCGTGTTCATCGGCAGCTGCACGAACGGGCGGATCAGCGACCTCCGCCTGGCCGCCGCGGCGCTCAAGGGCCAGCACGTGGCCGACACCGTCCGGATGATGATCGTGCCCGGCTCCGACGAGGTGAAGCGGGAGGCGGAGGCCGAAGGCCTCGACGAGATCTTCCGTGCCGCCGGTGCCGAATGGCGCGAGGCCGGCTGCTCGATGTGCATCGCCATGAACGGCGATCAGCTCAAGCCGGGCCAGTACGCCGTGTCCACGAGCAACCGGAACTTCGAGGGACGCCAGGGCAAGGGCGGTCGGACGTTCCTCGCCTCGCCGCTGACCGCCGCCGCATCGGCGATCGCCGGCGTCGTCGCGGATCCCCGACTGCTCCCGGGCATCGAAGCCGCCTCCGGGATCGGGGGGCGCTGAGCGTGGCCGAGCCGTTCCGCAGCTTCACCTCGAAGGTCGTCCCGCTCCATGCCGAGAACGTGGACACGGACCAGGTCGTCCCGGCGCGCTACCTCAAGATCACCGACAAGGCGGGCCTCGCCGAGGTGCTCTTCCGGGACTGGCGGTTCAACGAGGATGGCACGCTCAAGGACCCGCCGTTCGTGCTCGACCAGCCGGGCATGGCCGGACGGAACTTCCTGCTCGTCGGCGACAACTTCGGCACCGGATCGTCCCGCGAACACGCGCCCTGGGCGCTGCAGGCGTGGGGCATTCGGGCCGTCATCTCGACCGGGTTCGCCGACATCTTCCGCGGCAATGCCCTCAAGAACGGCGTCGTCCCGGTGGTCGTCGATCCCGCGACCCACGCCCGGCTCTTCACGATGATCGACGCGAACCCCGACGCCGAGCTGACCTTCGACCTCGCCGAGCAGGGCATCCTGCTCCCGGATGGCACGACGATCGACTTCGACATCGACCCGTTCGCCAAGCTAATGCTCATCCGCGGAACCGACGAGATGGGCTACCTGCTCGACAAGCTGCCCGCGATCGAGGCCTGGGAATCCGCCCATCCCGGCCGTGTCGACACCCGTCCCGAGGCCGCCGCGACCGGCTGACCGAGGCGCCGAGCGCCTGGCCCTCAGCGTGATCCGTCCCAGAGTGACAGTTTCAGCTGATTGGGCGCGATCTCGTGGTCGAATGTCAGGACCAGCGAGTGGCCGAGCGGGATGGCATCTCCGCGCGTCGGCACGGCGATGAGGTCAATCGATCGTCCGGTCGGGTCGATTTCCATCCGCGCCGCGACGTCCGCCGGGCCGCCGATCCAGTAGACAAGGATTGATCCGGAGCCCAGCGCAACGGCCAAGGCGTTCTGCCCGTCCGCGCCGACGACCGATCGATCGATCGATGCGAGCTCGTCGAGCGTCGGCGTTCGGATTGCCGAGAGCGTTCGGGATGCATCGACGACCTCGACCCGGACGCCCTTGATGGCGACGTCCTCGTCCTGAGCCGCGATGCCGTATCGCGCTTCGGGCACGAATGCGAAACCACCAGGTGGCCGCAGAAAGGACTCGCCCAGGAATCCGCCCCAGACCAGAAGCCGGTCTCCCGTCCACACCTGGGTTGCGAAGTCGCGATGGACCTCGTCTGAGATCGGAAGAGC
>SCTE01000093.1 GCA_004298915.1 Chloroflexota bacterium
CCCTCGGAGTTCGTCGATCGCATGGCGCAGGCCGGCCTCGTCGACTTCGCGCGGCAGGTACACGTAGACGACCGGACGGGGGGCCACAGAGGTCCCGAACTTGGTGGCGCGCGCCGCGCGCGCGATGCCGGGGCTGTCGCCATAGCGTTCGACAAAGGCGCGGATGTCCCGACCGATCGACGCCGCGGTCCGCCCCTTGTATGGCTCGATGTGGAGCGCCACGCCGATCCCGGCCGATCCCGCGGCCTCGACGATGGCCGGCAACCCGAGGTCATCGAAGGAGCCGGGGCCCCACCAGCTGACCGCGATGGTGCCGACGCGCGCGGCGAGGAGTTCCTGCATGTGCCGCCCGAGGACGATGGGGTCGTGGCTGCTGTACGGCCCAAGCGCGGGCTCGAAGGCGGCCCCGAGGTCTTCGGGCGGCGTATGGCCACCCTGGGCCCAGTGCCGCCATCGGCCGTCGATGGACGGCGTGCCGTACCACCCGTAGTAGAAGGCCGTGACCCGGCTCGATGGCGGTCCCACGTCGATCGGCGTCGGCACGACGGTCGGGGCCTCCGTTGGCGGGAGCGTCGGCGAGCGGGTCGGCGAGACCGTCGCGAACGACGGCGGCGGGCTCGGGATCGGCACTGGAGCGCAAGCACTCAGGGCAACACCGCCTGCGATGCCGGCCAGCGCGACGGCCACGACGAGGATGGCCAGGTTGGGGATTCGGCGTCGCATCGGACCAGCTACTCCGACCATGGCCTGCTCGTCCCGCGAACCGGGGATCGGGCGGTCATCGTAGCAGTCCCATCGACGCGCACTGCTGCCCCGGTCCGCCGTATGCTCTCGCCATGCATCCCATCGTCCTGCTCCTGCTTGTTGACCTCGTCATCGTGGCGCCCCTGACCGGGTGGCTCGCCAACCAGAAGGGACGCTCGCCGAGCGGGTGGTTCGTCGCCGCCGCGATCGCCGGGCCGCTCGCCTTGCTTGCCGTCGGCCTCGCGCCCACGCTCTGGTCGGTCGAAGAGGCTCGTCGCCTGGATCGGCGATGTCCACGCTGCGACAGCCGGGTTTCGTCGCTTGCCCGGATCTGCTCCTCGTGCGACATGGAGCTTCCGGCGGCGTCCGAGCCGGCCGCGCCGTCCGTCACGACCGCGCCAGCGCCGAAGGTGGGCGCGCAGCCCGTGGCACCCCGAGCGCGGGCCGCCGCCGCCGAAACGATTGCCCCGAGCGTCCAACCTCCCGCGCCCAGGCCCGCGAATCCCGAGCCGCCGGCGGTCCGTCCTGTGGAAACGCGCGCGGTGGCAGCAACGCCAGCAGCCGATGTCGCGGATGAACCGACCGGGAACGACCTGGCTGATCGGCGCGGAGTCGCCAACATCGCGAGCGGCGTCTTCGCGGGTGGCGTGTCCGAACTCGGTGCCGGCTACCGGTACCTGATCAGCACGAGCCCGACCATGCTCTACATCTCCGGACCGATCGACGTCGCCCCGACACGGATCGTGTTCCAGGCGCCACGCTCGACCGTTGACGCCTCTCACTTCGAGGGCGACCTGGTGATCGTGGCCGAGTCGCCGATCGGCAAGAAACGCCAGCTGGTCTTCCGCGGCATCGCCGGTGCTGATGCCGCGAAGGTGGAATCGCTCCTGGCCCGCCAGGCCGAGCCTGAAGCAGCGCCTGAGCCGACGCCAGAGCCGACGCCCGAGCCGGCACCGGTTGCCGCTCCCAAGGCCACGCCGAGAGCCGCGCCCAGGACCGCGACGACGCCCGTTCGTCGGGCGCGCCGGACATCGAAGTCGTCAGGCTAGGGGCAGCGTCGCTGCGCGACCGGGGCGTGCCGCCAGCCGATTAGGACCGCGGTTCGGCCAGGCGGATGTCTAGGCCGGCTTCAGCCGCTCAGGCACGGGTGCAGTGCCCCGCCGTGATCGCCCCGTGGCGGTTGCGCCGCTGACGTTCCCGCTCGGGCCGATGAGCATGACGATGGCGAGGAGGATGCCCGCCAGGCCGAGGACGACGCCGGTCCCGCTCGGCGATGAGAGGGCCGCCACCAGATAGCCGAGGCGAGGGATGGACACCTCGACCCGACCGATGACGGCCGTGACCGGCGTGATGGCCGGATCAGCGGTCTTGTTGGCGTCGCCCTTCGTCTCGATCCACAGGCCGTCGGGGCGGTCGACCAGCCGGACGATCCGGTGCGTGAACACGGCCTCGTCCGGACCGATCTTCATCGACACGACGTCGCCGACGGCCAGATCAGCCGGATCGACCCGGTTGACGATCACCGCCGCGCCCAGACCGATGGCAGGCTCCATGGAAGGCCCGGAGACGACCATCACGGTCCGTCCCGTGGACGGGAGCAGCCGGAGTGCCAGGGCCGTCGCGAACACGACCACGGTGAGGCCGACGAGCGCGATCTCAGGCAGGCGGCGGAGCCACCTTCCAAGGGACTGCATCGCGCTCGATGGTTTCACGATCTGGTCCTCACCTGCGGAAACGGCCGACCGAACCCGCAGGGCGGATCCGGTCGGCCGGGTGCAGCCGATCGATTACGGGTTGTTGGCGGTCTGCTCGGCAGCGAACGTGAACGTCGCCGTCGTGGTTGCGCCCTGGTAGGCGTTGCCGGTACCGCTCGGCAGCGACCAGGCGAAACAGAGGTTGTCAGTGGCACCGGCGTTGACCGTCCGGTCGCCGGCCTGGGCTCCCTGCAAGGGATTGCCGAGCGCTGCGGATCCAACGGCCGCCGAGCCATAGAGGGCCCCGCCGCTGCCCGGGCAGGTCCCGGCCGTGATCGTGAGGGCCAGCTGATTGGCCAGGCCCTTGCCATCCGTGTTCGTGGCGGCCGTGGTCATCGCATAGCGGAGCTGGCCGGTGCCACTGTTGGTGACCGCGAGGGTCTGGCTGCCACTGTCGCCGGGCATGACCGCGGTCGCGGTGAAGATCGTCGACGGCGACGTGGTCAGGTCGATGGTGCCCGTGGTGAAGGCGGCCGTCGGACTGTTGCTCGCTGTGAACAGGGCGAGGGTCGAAGCGCCGGACCCGAGGGTCAGGACGGCGCTTACGGCGAGCAAACCCAGAATGCCGAGGCGACGCTTTCGTCGCGAGTCGCTTGTCTTCGTGTCCATGGTCGTTGGAGAACCTCCGTGGGTCCCGCCGGACGCGGAACCCGTCAGCCAGGTTGGTCGATGAACCGTTTCATCGAGAGCCACGAAGCTGATAAGGGACTCGCATTGAGCCACGCGCGCTCTGTCGCAACAATTGGTCAGGCGGTGATCAAATGCCATGGCCCATCCGGGGGATCAGCCGGCAGTACCTTCGTCCCCTGGCCGTGCGTGCGCGGCGACGCGCGGCACCGAATCCGATGCCCGGCTGAGTCTCCGCGGTGGGACAATCGGCGGCCCGCGCGGG
>SCTE01000094.1 GCA_004298915.1 Chloroflexota bacterium
GGAGCCCGACGGGATCGTGAGATGACCTGTCCAGACCGTCGGATCGGGGCCGGGATTCGCGAGATCGATCGCCGTCCAGCACGAGCATCCGGTGGTGCCGAAGGTGTACGTGACCCACGCGGTCTTCACGTTGTCGGCGCCGGCGGCGTCCTTGCCGAGGATCGTGGCCGAGAAGGTCACGTCCGTGCCCGACAGGCTGGCGTCGATGTTCGAGATCGTCGGGGCCGTGGCGCTGGCCGCGGCCGCGTCGGAGCTGTCCGCGTAGAAGAGGCGGAGATTCAGGTTGCTGAAAGCGCGTCGGGTCGCCGTGGTATCGCCGGCGGCATTGACCCGGTGCTGGGCGGGCGTGAGGACGAGGTTCGTGGAGCTGCCGCCGAAGTAGCTCGTGGTCCACATCCGAGCCGGGAAGAAGGTTGTCGAGGTGAATGGTGTCTGGGCGCCGCCGAATTCCGTGCCGGGTGCGCCGATGAGCGGCGTGACCGGAGCTGTGTCGGTGAACGCGCCGCCACGGAATCCGACCCCGCGCAGGACCTGGCCACTGACGCCGACGTTCTTCACGACGCGCGGGAGCACGGGCTCACCCGGGTTCGAGGCAACGCCATCGCCGCCCGACAGGTAGGTCGATCCGCCGGCCGACCCGGGGGTCGTTCCGGAGGTATTCACGATGATATCGGCGTAGCGCACGCCGAGCGATGCCGAGGTGCTGCCGACGATGGATGTCCCGGCCGGCGAGGTGTCGCGCGTCCCGGGCATGTTCACCGCGAACATCGGCAGGCCGAACAGCGCGGAGGTCAGGAGGGCCTTCTCGTGCATGCCCTTGATATCGGGCGTCGCGGCGAGGTAGGCGAGCTTCGACTTCACGAGCGCGGTGCCGAGCGTCACCGGCCCGGTCCCGACGCGCAGCTGGTGGGCGAACTCGGTGTAGATGCGCTCGCTGTACTCGATGAGCTCATCGTCGCCGTACTGGAAGCCGGTGCCCGCTACCAGGTTGGCGCCCTTGCGGGCGAACGCCTGTGCCCAGTCGAGGGTCTGGGTCACGCCGGTGATCCCGTCACCGTCCGGCAGGCTGTAGCCGGCGTGGCAGCCTGTGCTCCAGGCGACAGTGTTGGTCAGGATTACGCCAGGGGCGGCGAGTTCGGACGCGTTGACCGTCGTGCTGAAGTCCGCCGCCAGGAGTGAGTTGGCATCGAAGTGCCCGGCCAGGTACATGAGGTCGTAATGCGACGCCCCGAGCAGCTTGGCCCGGAGCTGATCGGCGGTCCACGTGTCGTTGATCAGGCTGTCCTTGACCGCGGTCGAGGCCATTCCCGTGGTGAGCTGAGCCTGCACGGCCGCCGCCGAGTCGGCGATGAAGTCATAGCCGGTCACCAGCGACCGGCTCGGCGCGATGGCCGCCCCATTGAGGCCGAGGTAGGCGTCGATCATCCCTGAAGCTTCGGACGCCGTTTCCACGAGCCGGCCGACGGCGAGGTCGGGGACCGGGAACCGCGTCCCGCCGAGGGACAGGATCGTCGTCGCACCGTATTCATCCTGACCGAGGACGTACTTCGAGCGCAGGCTCGCCTCGGAGGCAGATGTGGCCGAAACGGGCGGCACGAACCATGACTCAGGGGCAAGGTCGGCCGGGTCCGGGTAGCGGAAGAACGGGATCGTTGAGTCACCGCCGGCAAGGACGACGTACTTCAGGTTTGCGTTGCGGAACGTCTGGACCACATCGCGGATCCCCGCCGCCACGAGATTCTTGGCATAGACGCACCCGGGGTTCGCATCGGCCTGGGCATTCAGCGCGGAGATCCGGCTGTTCTGGGCGAGGTCGACGACGGTGCCGCCCGTGGTTCCGGCGAGCGTTGCCAGCTTCGTGGCGAGAGCGTCCTTCTGGGCGGTCGTTCCGGAAATCCGAGTTCGATCCCAGAGGATCACGGTCTGCGCGCTCGACCCTGCCGAACCGACAGCCGGGGCGGTCCCGATCGGGACGACGGCGGGCCCACTCGACGGTGCGCAGGCGCTCGGGTCGGTGTGGACGCTGATCTGGAACTTGTCGGTGAGGCTGTAGGCACCGTTCTTGCCCGTGACGTGGACGTAGAAGTAGCCGTCGTTCGTCCACGTGTTGGCCGGGATCGTCGCGACCTTGGTGCCTTCCTCGACATTCCAGCCGATCAGGCTGTTCCGAGCCGCGGTGGAGTAGGCGCCGTAGATCTCGTTCCCGATGTAGCTGGGGTTCCCGATGTAGGCAGGATTGCCGATGTACGACGGGTTCCCAATGTACGACGGGTTGCCGATGTAGCTCGGGTTCCCGATGTAGCTGGGATTCCCGATGTACGACGGATTCCCGATGTAGCTGGGATTCCCGATGTACGACGGGTTCCCGATGTAGCTGGGATTCCCGATGTACGACGGGTTCCCGATGTAGCTGGGATTCCCGATGTACGACGGGTTCCCGATGTACGACGGGTTGCCGATGTAGCTGGGGTTACCGATGTAGCTCGGATTGCCCGCAAACTGCGCAGTCAGCTGGGTCAGGCTCTGGCCACCGCTCAGGGCCGAAAAGGCCTGGCTGATATCCGAGAAGAGGAAGACGTCGAAGTCGGCCGGCAGTGCCCCGCCGCCCACGCCGGACAGCGTGACGCTCACGGTCCCGCCCGGGGCGATCGGGAACTTGTACCAGCGGGATCGACCATAGTCGTCGAGCCAACCGGTCGAGCTGGCATTCGCGCCGACGGTCTTGGCGTTCACCCACGTGTCATTCGGGTCCGTGATCACGATGCAGGGCCCGACCAGGCTCTGCGACGGCGTGATCAGCTGGGCCGCGATGAAGGTTGGATCCGATGGAGACAGGCCGATCGACGCGCCAATCGAGCCGCGCCCACTCGCGTCTGTGGTGACGCTCACAGTCGGCCCCGCGACCGGCGAGACGAGGTGGCCGTCAGCGGCGCATGACGAAGCGGTCCAGAACTTCACGGACGTGCTCGTGCTTGCGTTCGACGACAGCAGGCCCTCGACGAACACATGCGAGCTATCCGTGGGATGGGCGCGGTAGAGGAGCGGGGTGTTGGGCAGAACGACCTCGACAACGGACACGTTATCGAGAGCCGGACCATAGGCGCCATCAGTCGTGGATTCGAATGCCAGGGTTGTCGACGTGCCCACGGCGCTGAACCTGACGGCCCCGGGAGACCAGACGATCGGGTACGTGCCCTGCGGATGGGACAGTTGAGCGACTACCGACTCGTTGATCAGGACGTTCGCCGTCCGGGCACCGGGCCCGCCATCCGGATTCGACGAGTACTGGAAGGTGAGCAGGTAGTCCGCTCCGGGCGTCGTGGTCAGCGTCTGGGAGATCTTTGCAGGCGTGCTCCCGTTCAGGTCGATCGACTGGTTGCCCTCCGCCGATGCCCAGTGCGTGCTGATGTGATCGATGTTGCCGCTGACAATCGACCAGCCTGTCAGTCCGCCGGTGATCGTCGGCGTGAAGTCCGGGGCCGCGGTGGGCGTCTCGAATCCGCCGTTCGCTACCAGCTCCGGGCGCGGCGTCGGGTCAGCCGTGTAGGTTACGGTCGCCTTGAAATCGAGGCCCTCCGGGCCCGTGAAATTGTGGTTGTCGATCGTGAGGACATTGGCGCCGACATGGAAGTGCCCGGCATCCGAGTCCGTCGCCACGGCCGCGGTCGTGTAGTTGTTCGGGATCTCGGCGTCGGTCTGCTGCAGGAACGGCGCGTGCCCATTCACGCTCGCGGCAGCGACATTGTCTGCGAGAACCTGGACGGTGATCGATGGCGCTGTGTAGCCCGCGGGCAGGACGAACGGGATCGAATAGACGACGTGCCCGGCGGGAGCGTTTCCATTCCCGACAGAGCTGATCCAGCGGCTGCCCTCGAACGGTGCGCCATAGGGCGAGGTCACCGGAAACGCATCCGCGTTCATCAGGACAGCGCTGGTCGTCGGGCCGGCACCGATCGTGTAGGTGACGTCCGGATCCTGGGCCCCGGCCGCATATGTGCCGCCACCGCTGACGAGGGTGATCGTGACGGGGGGAATCGGATCGTTCTGGGGGACCGCGACCGCGGACGCGGCCACCGGGGCCGCTTCCGCCGCCGCGACGGGCGTGGCGAGGCCCAGCATCTGGAAGCCGAGCGCGGCGATGACAAAGAGCGAGCCGGCGCGGTTGCGCACGGAGATTCGGGGCAGGGAAGTAGCGGACGAAGCCTCGCGACGTGGGGACGCCGGGACCTCGCGTGCGGGCACGGACACGCTCAGAATCCTCCAACCTCGCGCGTAGGGATTCGGGGCACGCGAGCCTCTGGAGCGTACCGGGGGTTCGGGCTTGGTGCAAGGCAGGGAGTCCGCCTGAGCGGTGCATGCAGTCACCACCCGGCGATGCCCGCGATCAGGCCGAGCGGCGGGCTCTCAGGCGACGGTCAGTCGGCGGCGGCTCGCGAGGCGGTCGCCAGCGCCAGCTCGATGGCCTCGGCCGCGGTCAGGTTCCTCCCGGTGGTCCGTGCCGCCCGTGCCGCCCGCGTCCCAAGGGCAGCCCGCGATGCCTCGAGTCGATCCTCGAGTGCCGTCTCGGCCTCGCGCGGGCGCGCCGAACCAAGTGCCGTTCTCAGTGCGTCGGCTGCTCCGAGGAGCCGGAGCGCCGCCTGGTGCTGCAATCGGCGGGCTGCCAGGATGGCGACATCCTCGAGCAGGGCCATCAACGGACCGGTGTCGCCCAGGTCGCGATAGGCCTCGACGGCGGCTCCATAGGCGGCCCCGGCCTCTTCGAGACGTCCGAGGTCGCGGAACGCGTCGCCCATGTTGTTCTGGGCGATCGCAAGGTTCAACCGGTCACCCACTTCGAGGGCGAGGCGCACGGCTTCGGCACCATGGGCGAGCGCCTCGTCATTGCGACCGGCCTGCGAGTCCATCCAGGCGAGGTTGATCAGGCACGAACAGATCCAGCGGCGCTCGCCGAGCCCCGTATAGAGCTCCAGGGCGCGCAGTCCGAGCGCACGAGCCCGATCCATGTCGCCCTCATGCTGGGCGACGATCCCGAGGTTGTTGGTCAGGGCGGCGACACCGGAGACGTCGCCGAGTCGCTCCCGGATGTCGAGGCTGGCTTCGTAGTTCGCCTTCGCCGCGGCGAGATTGCCACGCTGCGCGTTCACGGTGCCATTGACCCTGAGCGAGGTGGCGAGCCCGGCCTCGTCCCCGATGGCTTCGAATCGACGGCGTGCGTCGTCCAGGCGCTGCGCCGCCTCGTCGAAGCGACCCTGTCGGCGAGCCGATTCCGCCAGCGAGTGGTCGCTTCGAGCGATCATCCGTTCGTCGCCTGCTGCGACCGCAAGCTCCCGCGCGTCGATCGCGGTCGCCTGGGCGCGCGGGATGTCACCGGTGAGCTGGAGGATCTCCGCCAGCTTGAGAGCCGATTCGGCACGTTCGACACCGACCAGCAACGGAACG
>SCTE01000010.1 GCA_004298915.1 Chloroflexota bacterium
CCAAGCGGACGCTCATGGCGGTGCTGTGGTCCTGGGCGGTCGGGCTCGTCCTCGGCGGGATCTCGATCGGGATCGGTGGGGGGATCGGGATCGTCGTGTTCCTCGCCGCCGGCGCGATCCTCGGCAGCGGGCTCGGCGGCGTCCAGGTCGCGGATCGCGTCTTCATGCTTCGCCTCTCGCCACCGGCTCGGCTCGGCGAGTTCTTCGGTCTGTACGGGCTGGTCGGCAAGGGCTCGCAGGTCATCGGCCAGCTCCTGTACGGGCTGATCCTCCTCTGGACCTTCGATGCCCTCGGCAACGGCGCGTATCAGGTGGCCGTCCTCAGCCTGCTGGTCACGATGCTCATCGGGGCCTGGCTGCTCCGACCGGTCTCGGATCAGTGGTCCGGTTCCGGCGAGCTCGATGTCGAGGCCCCGCCCGACCGCCTGTCACCGTCCACCGCGCCACTCGAGCCGCGCTAGAGGAGATTGCGCCGGAGGGTTGCTGCCCGCGCTCGCGCCCGCGCCCGCGGCCGCGGCATAGTGCTCCCCCGTGCCCGCGGCAGAGTGCTACCCCGCGCCCATGCCCGTGGGGGGGACGCTCCCCGGCCTGTGCCCACGGCGCGCTGCCGCCCGGGCCCATTTCATGCCAAACGGCCATCCGTGGGCACCTGGGCCAGCAGTCAAGCCAGAATCAGGCGCGATCCAGCCCCAGGGTCAGAGGGTTCGTGCTCAGTTGCCGCGATTGCGAGGCCAATTCGCCCGTGGATGGGCCCGATTTCCCGCCCAAGTGTCCGGGGATGGCTGTTTGGCAGGAAAGTTCGGAGCGACCTGCGGAAGGACCCGCCGCCGCGCCCTCAGCCCCGCGCCCCTCAGCCCTGCGCCCCGAAGCCCCGCGTCTCAGCTGGCGGCTCGCCGATCCAGCCGACCGGGGTGCGCTCTTCGTCCGGTCACGATCGGGGAACCTCGTCGCCTCCGCGGCGCTGGCGCCATGCCCAGGCCGAGCCGATCATTGCCTCGAGCGTGGACCGATTCGGGCGCCATCCCAGCACGTCTGCAGCGCGGTCGATGGTCGCGACCAGGACCGGCGGATCGCCGATCCGACGGGCCCCGATCGAATGCGGTACCGGCATGCCGACGACCGCCTCGATCGCGCTCAGGACCTGCTTCACGCTGAACCCGCCGCCGCTTCCGAGGTTGCAGATGAGCGGCGTTTCCGTTCGCTGGTCGCCGGGCGCGGTGGCCTCGAGCGCGGCCATGTGGGCGTCGGCGAGGTCCATCACGTGGATGTAGTCCCGGATCGGGGTCCCGTCCGGGGTGGGGTAGTCGTCCCCGAACAGCGTCAGGGGAGGCCCGCCCGCGACGGCCGACAGGGCGTTGGGAATAAGGTGCGTCTCGGGATCGTGCCGTTCGCCGTTCGTGGCGCTCGCACCGGCGACGTTGAAGTACCGCAGGCTGGCGCTCCGCAGTCCGTAGGCTGATCCGTACCAGGCCATCGCGCCCTCGAATGTGCGCTTCGTCTCGCCGTACGGGTTGATCGGCCGGAGCGGCGCGCGCTCGTCGATCGGCGAGCTCTCCGGTACGCCATAGACCGCCGCCGTCGATGAGAACACGATCCGCCCGATGCCGAGGCGCCGCATGGCGTCGAGCATCGTGATGCCGCCGCTGACGTTGATCCGGTAGTACGCAGCCGGGTCCTCGATCGATTCGCCGACCAGCGACTTCGCCGCGCAGTGGAGGACGGCCTCGGTTCGACTGCGCTCGAGGGCGTTGCCGATCACGGCCGCGTCGGCGAACGAGCCTTCGATGACCTCGACGCCCGATGGCATCGAATCGCGATGCCCGGTCGAGAAGTCGTCGAGGACCGTCACGCGATGACCGGCCTCGACAAGGCGTTCGACTGAGACCGATCCGACGTAGCCGGCGCCGCCGGTGACCAGGATGCGCATCGGCACAGGATACGGGCGCGAGCCCGCGGACCTCAGCGTCGAATGCCGAACAGGCCCAGGAGCCGGTCGACGAACGAGCGACGCGCCGGCGGGGCACTGGCCGGTTCGGGCGCCGCCTGCCGGCTGGCTGCCGCCGCCTGCGCGACGGCCGTTGCCTGGGCGCGCGCCTCGGCGGCCGCGACGTGGGCGTTGGCGATCGCCTGGGCCCGAGCCTCATCCGCTTCCGCCTGGGCGCGTGCCCAGGCCTGGGCGCGTGCCTCCGCCGCCGCGGCGTGCGCTCGTGCCTCCGCCGCCGCTGCCTGCAGGCGCTCGTCGGCCGCCTTCTTCGCCTGGGCGGCCTCGGCCTCGGCCTGTGCTCTCGTCGCATCCTCGGTGGCCTGTGCCCTCGCCACCTCCGCCGCAGCCTCGGCCCGTGTCCTCGCCACCTCCGCCGCAGCCTCGGCCTCGGCCCTTGCGCTCGCCTCGACCTCGGCGGCCTCGACCTCGGGCTGTGCCTTCGCCGTCCCCTCATCGGCCACGATCGTGGCGGTGGTCACGACCTCGGCCCGCGCAGGCAGGTCGGAGGGCGCCGTCCCGGCAGCCGCCTCGACGATGTCCGGGGCCTGGTCGGGACCGATTGCCTCCAGGTCCTCACCTGTGCCGGCAAACTCCAGGTGGGCGATCAGCCGCTGTGCCGCGACCTCCTCGGGGTCGATGAGCAGCGCTCGACGCGCCTCGGCCAGGGCGCGATCCCGATCTCCGCGTGCGAGGGCCACACGCGCCAGGCCGGCGACCGCGATGGCGTTCCTCGGGTCCGCCTCGGCGACCTGTTCGTACAGGTGCTCGGCACGGTCGAATGCCCCGTCATCGATGAATTGCTCGGCCACAAGCAACAGCTCGATCATCGATCCTCCGTCAGCGAGGCCTGCGCCAGGAGCAGAAGGGTCGCACGTTCGTTGATCGTCGGATCGGTCAGCGCGTGGTGCAGCAGCGCATCCAGGATGCGGCCAAGGGCCGGGCCCTCGGTCAGGCCGAGTTCGGCGATGAGATCGGATCCGTCGATGACCAAGTCGCGACGCTCGAGGACGACGCGTGCCGCCAGTTGCGCCGCCACCCGCTCCCGGAGCTCGTCGAGGTCATGGGCGGTCCTTGCCAGCCCGCTGCCCTCGTTGTCGGCCTCGCGCAGTTCGAACAACTGGGCCAGCGCGTCCCGGCCGACCCGCTGGATGAACCGGCGAACCCCCGGATCGCCCCACGATGGTTCGTAGCTGAACATGTGGTTCCGGACGAGGTGGCCGACGCGCTCGATGACGGCCTTCGGCAGGCGGAGTCGCTCCATGAACGCGACCGCCAGTTCCGCGCCGACCGCGTCATGCCCGAGGAAATGCCCATTGGCCATCGTCGCGGGCTTGCCGATGTCGTGGAGGAGGGCCGCGAGGCGGACGACGGGATGCTCCGGGGACACGGCATCGACGGTTCGCACGGTGTGATCCCACAGGTCATCGCCCGGGATCTTGTTCTGGGGCAGGCCCCGCTGCGCCGCGAGCTCGGGCGAGATGACGGCCAGGATCCCGGTCGCCGCCATCAGGCGCAGCCCGACCGACGGCCGCCCGGCGGCGAGGAGCTTTTCCACCTCCGCGGCAACCCGCTCGGCCGAGAGATGGGCGACCAGGGACGACTGCGCCTCGATGGCCGCGAGCGTGCCCGCCTCGATGTCGAAATCGAGGGTCGTCGCGAGCCGGACCGCCCGGACCATCCGCAGGGCGTCCTCCTCGAATCGGAGCCGCGGATCCCCGACGGCCCGCAGGAGTCGGCGCTCGAGGTCGCCGATCCCGTCATGGGGATCGACCAGGCGCGGCGCGCCGCGGTTCGCCACAGGTGGATCGCCGCCGCCCGCACTGCCCCAGGCGAGGGCATTGACCGTGAAGTCCCGCCTGGCGAGGTCGACCTCGATCGTGTCACCGAACTCGACCCGATCCGGCCGGCGGAAATCGGCATAGTCGTGATCCGAGCGGAACGTCGTGATCTCGAGGAACTCGCGGTCCAGGCGCGCGGACACCGTCCCGAACCGGTTCTCGTACACGGATCCCGGGAACAGCTCGAGGACGCGATCCGGCCGCGCGTCGGTGGCAAGGTCCCAGTCGGCTGGTTCTCGCCCGACCAGCACGTCGCGGAGCGAACCACCGACGACGTAGGCGGCGTGACCGCCGGCCCACAGCCGCTCGAGGGCGGCGAGGACCGGTTCCGGCGGGTGGATGTCCAAGGCGGGCGGCCCGCCGGTCAGTTCCGGCCGAGGAACAGGTACATGCGCCAGGCCTCGTTTCGCTCGTCGGCGAGAAATGGCGTGAACAGGGAATACAGGTCGCTGCGCGGCTCGAACGGGGTCCGAACCAGGCGGAGCCGGGCCTCCTCGAGGGTCTTGCTGCCCTTCCGGTGGTTGCAGCTCTTGCACGCCGCCACGAGGTTGTCCCAGGTGTGGCCGCCCCCGCGATGGCGCGGAATCACGTGGTCCAGGGTCAGGTCGTGCGCGACCCGCCCGCAGTACTGGCAGGTATGGCGGTCCCGTGCGAAGACCTCGCGCCGGGTCAACTTCACGCGCGGTCGAGGCCGACGGATCCGATGCTGGAGGCGGATCACGGACGGCGCGCGGTATTCCGTCCGGGGGGTCCGGATCATCTGGTGGTCGTATTCGAGGACCTCGGCCTTCTCGCCGAAGACGAGCCGGAACGCACGCGGCAAATTCGTGACGTTGAGCGGCTCGTAATCCTGATTGAGGACGAGCACGACGCCATTCATGCGCGGGATGCTAGCAATGGATCATCCGTCACGCTCGCGAGGTGGGGGCACCGGTCGAGGCGTCCCAGCCCCCGGCCTGCCCGACCTTGGTCGTGAGAGGCTTCCCGAGCGCCGCCGCGGCGAACCGGGCCGCCTCCAGCACACGATCCAGATCCACCCCGTGCTCCCAGCCCGAGGCGTCGAGGAAGTACACGAGGTCCTCGGTCGCGAGATTGCCCGCCGCCCCCGGCGCATACGGGCAGCCGCCCGTGCCCCCGGCCGCCGAATCGAAGCACCGGACGCCGGCATCGAGCCCGGCCGAGACGTTCGCGAGGGCCGTGCCGCGCGTGTCGTGGAAGTGGAACGCGATGCGATCGAGCGGGATCCCGGCGGCGACTGCCGTCCCGGTCAGGACGGCGACCTGGGACGGGACGCCGACCCCGATCGTGTCCCCGAAACAGACCTCGTCCACGCCAAGGTCGAGGAGGCGCAGGGCGACGTCCACCGCTCGTTCGGCAGCCACCGCTCCGGTGTACGGGCAGCCGAAGGCGGTCGAGACGTAGCCGCGCCGCCACCAGCCGAGCTCCGTCGCGCGCCGCAGGACCGGGGCAAACGCATCGAGCGACGCCGCGACCGTCATGCCGATGTTCCGCTCGGTGAAGGCGTCGGTTGCGGCCGTGAAGACCGCGAGGGCTTGGGCGCCGGCGGCTTCGGCCCGCTCCATGCCACGAAGGTTTGGAACCAGCACCGGGAACCGCGCCCCGGCCGAGCCCGGCACCTCGGACAGCCGCGGGACGAGCGCATCCGCATCCGCGAGTTGCGGGATCGCCTTCGGCGAGACGAAGCTCGTTGCCTCGATCTCGCGCAGGCCCGCGGCCAGGAGGAGCTCGATGTACCGGACCTTGGCGTCGGTTGGAAGGGCGACCGCTTCGTTCTGGAGCCCGTCGCGCGGCCCGACCTCGTAGATCCGGACGAGGTCGCTCATCACCGGCCCTGGTGCGTGGTCGATCGGCCGTTCGTGGCGATCTCGCGGCCTGCCGGTGTCGCGCTCAGACCAGCGGCGGATCCATCGCGCGCTCGATGCGGGCGATGTGGATTTCGATCCGCGCGATCTCCTCGGTCGCCGCGGCCCGCTCGTGGCTCAGCAACGCGGCGGCATCGCGACGCGCGCGGGCCGCTCGATGGAGGACCAGCAGGGCATCGCGGTTGTCGGGCAGGGCAGGCTCGTCGGACTTGCGGGCAGTTGCCATCGCTGGGATCAGGCTCCGTTGCGGCTGGTGGATCGTAGGCCAGAGGGTACCGCTACGGCTCGACGACCGCGAGCAGCTGGCCGCGCGTCACCTGGTCGGCGCGCCGCAGGTTCAGTTCCGCGATCCGGCCGCCGATCGGCGCCGTCACCAGGTGTTCCATCTTCATCGCCTCGAGCGTCGCGATCGGGTCCCCGGCTGCGACCGACTGCCCTGCGGTCACGTGGACGATCAGGACGTTGCCGGGCATCGGCGACTGGACGCTGACCGGCCCTCCAGCGTGGTGCGCGACGGCCGCCCGCGCGGCCCGATCGACATCGGGCGGTAGGGCCAGGCGGAACGCCACGCTCCGACCCTCGATGTCAACGTGTGCAACGCGATCGTCGCCGGTGCCGACGACCACGGCAGGCAGTGCATCCTCGAGGTCTTGCGCGTACTCGACGACGTGCTCCGATCCGCGTCCCGACCCATCGTCCGGGCCATCCGCGAGCGCAAGCCGCACGCGCGGCGGGCCGTTGAGCCGCCAGCCGCTGACGTCGAGGGCGCCGGCCGCCGATTGCCATGCCGCTTCGGGGATTGCCGTGCGCGCTTGCCAGTCGTCGGGTGGCCAGATTCGGTCGAGGGTGTCGATCCGGGCCTGGCCGTCGATCACCACCGGCTCCCGGACGAGCCAGCGCAGGAACCGGAGGTTCGTCGTGAGCCCGAGGATCCGGGTGTGGTCAAGAGCCTTGGTCAATCGAGTGACTGCCGCCGCGCGGTCCGGGCCGTGGGCGATGAGCTTGGCCAGCATCGGGTCGAAGCGGCCCGTGACGACGTCGCCCTCGTCGATGCCGGCGTCCACCCGGATTCCCTCGCCGCCCGGCCATCGAAGGTCCTCGATCCGCCCGATCGCCGGCAGGAAGCCGTTCTCGGCGTCTTCCGCGTAGAGGCGGACCTCGATCGCGTGCCCGCCGGTCGCACGCGCCTCGTCAGCCGCTTCCTGGGTGAACCCAAGCTGTTCGCCGGCCGCGATCCGGAGCTGATCCGCGACGAGGTCCCGGCCGGTGATCAGCTCAGTGACGGGATGTTCGACCTGCAGGCGCGTGTTCATCTCCAGGAAGAACCACTCGCCCCGGTCCGTGACCAGGAACTCGCACGTCCCGGCGCCCTGGTAGCCGACCGCGCTCGCGAGTCGGATGGCCGCGTCCCCGAGGCCCGCTCGCAGGTCGGGGCCCACGCCGGGGGACGGCGATTCCTCGAGCACCTTCTGGTGACGTCGCTGGAGCGAGCAGTCGCGCTCGCCGAGATGAACGCCCGCGCCGTGGGCATCGAACAGGACCTGGACCTCGACGTGGCGCGGCCCCTCGACCAGCCGCTCGAGGATGACGCGATCATCGCCAAACGCGGCCAGCGCCTCCCGTCGGGCGGATGCGATGGCATCGGCAAGGCCATCCGGGTCGCGAACGACGCGCATGCCCTTGCCGCCGCCACCCGCGGACGGCTTGATCAGGAGCGGAAATCCGAGTTCACCGGCGATCCATTCGAGCCCTTCGGGGGACTGATCGACCCCGTCGTAGCCCGGGATGACCGGGATCTTCAACGAACCGGCGAGCTGCCGGGCGGCCGCCTTGTCGCCCATTGACCGGATCGCGGCGGGCGGCGGGCCGACCCATCGGATTCCGGCCGCGATCACGGCTTCCGCGAAGTCGGCGTTCTCGGCCAGGAAGCCAAAGCCCGGATGCACCGCGTCAGCGTTGGCTGCGCGGGCCGCCGCCA
>SCTE01000095.1 GCA_004298915.1 Chloroflexota bacterium
TCGGGGAGCTCGGGCTGGGCGGGGAGGTCCGGCGGGTTCCCGGCCTGCTGTCGATGCTCGCGGCCCTTGCCCAGCACGGGGTCGTGCGGGCCATCGTGCCGGCCGACAGCCAGTCCGAGGCGGACCTCGTCAGGTCGGTGGAATCGATCGGATGCCGAACGCTCGAGGAGGCCGTGGCCCAGCTCCGCACGCGGCGCCGAGCGTCGCCCCCGGTTCCGGCGAGGGTGGCCCTCACCGACGACCGGCGGGCATCGGATCCGCTCGGGGCGGCCCGGATCCTGCCGACGGGCCGCCGCGCGCGCATTGCCACCCCCGAGGTGCCCGACCTGTCCGAGGTTCGAGGACAGGCGGAGGCGCGCCGGGCGCTCGAGATCGCCCTCGCCGGGGGCCACGGGATCATGCTCATCGGGCCGCCGGGCGGTGGCAAGACGCTGCTCGCCCGAACGATTCCGGGCCTCGTCCCGGCACTTGGCGACGAGGCGGCGCTCGCGGCCACGATCGTCGCCTCGGCCTCGGGCGAGGGCCCGATCGATGGGCTGGTCCGCACGCCACCGTTTCGCTCGCCCCACCATACGAGCTCGTACGCCGCCATCGTCGGCGG
This sequence comes from Chloroflexota bacterium, assembly GCA_004298915.1. Lineage (GTDB taxonomy): Bacteria > Chloroflexota > Limnocylindria > Limnocylindrales > CSP1-4 > UBA5189. Next base: position 602 of record SCTE01000095.1, read on the forward strand.
CGGGCCCGGCCTGACCCCCGGCGAGGTGACCCGAGCGGATCACGGGACGCTCTTCCTGGACGAGCTTCCCGAGTTCGATCGCGATGTCCTCGAGGCGCTTCGGCAGCCGCTCGAGGATGGCCGGGTGACCATCGCCCGTGCCGCCAGGAGCGTCACGTTCCCGGCCGCGTTCCAGCTCGTGGCGGCGATGAACCCGTGCCGCTGCGGGTACGCGGGCGATCGAGCCTGCGAGTGCCCGAGCGGGGCGCCGGATCGGTACGTGAGCCGGATCTCGGGTCCCCTCCGCGATCGCATCGACCTCTGGGTCTGGATGCCCCCGATCTCGGCGGCGTCGATGGTCATCGGGCTCGAGCCGGAATCGTCGGCGGTCGTGGCCGCGCGCATCGCCGCCGCTCGCGGGATCCAGACGGCGCGCCCAGGGGGACTGCTCAATGCCCGGGTAACTGGCCGCGCCCTTCGCGAGGCCTGCGGACTGGGAAAGACCGAACGCGCGCGGGCGATCGCCCTAGCCGATCGCGAACGGATGTCGGGCCGGGGGACCGACCGGCTGCTTCGCGTCGCGCGGACGATCGCGGACCTCGAAGCCTCCCCTCGCGTGCAGGTCGCCCATCTCGAGGAGGCGGCGCGGTGGCGGGCCCCGGCAACGAAGTCGCCCCTGGCGCTCGCGGGGTGAAAACACGGTGATCCCGGACCCGGGTCGGCGCCGCCAGGCAGGCGCGCGCGCGACGCCGTCCCGTGACGTCGCGGCCCCGAGTCGGCCGGCGGACCGCGACGCGCTCGCGGTCCTCGCCTCCGCCGACGGGGTCGGGCCGGCGACGCTGGAACGATTGCTGGCGACCTTCGGCGGCGCCGGAGAGGTCCTCAGGATTGCCATCGAACGTCGCGGCGCCGCTGATCTCGCCGCCGCGCTGCGGGTCGACGGGTCGAGGAGCGGGCGGGTGAGCCGGTCGGCGATCGACGCCATCGTCGGGGCAGCTCGCGACGCCGAGCGCCTCCTCGAGGACATGCGCGACCTCGATGTCCACGCGATCGTCGCGGGGGACCGGTCCTACCCGAGGCGCCTGCTGACGATCGAGCTGCCGCCGCGGGTGCTGTTCGTTCGCGGATCGGACGCGGCGCTCGAGGCCGACGTCGCCGTGGCCGTCGTCGGGACCCGCCGGCCGACGGACCTCGGACGGCGCACCGCCTCGCGGATCGGCGCGGCACTGTCGCGAGCCGGCGCGCTCGTGGTGAGCGGCCTGGCCTTGG
>SCTE01000096.1 GCA_004298915.1 Chloroflexota bacterium
CCCGGACGGCCCGCGACGGCGCCTCCGCACCGTGACCATCGGTGGGGACGCCTGGGCCCCGGTCTACGGCGGCGAGGCGGTCCGGATCGACGGCGAGGTCGTCGGGCGGCTCCGCAGCGCGGCGTTCGGCTACACCGTCGGGGCGACGGTCGGGACTGTCTACCTCGACGCGGCGGTCGCCGAAGGCAGCCCCATCGAGGTCGATGTCTTCGATGGACGGCTGATCGGCACGGTGGCCGCCGACGTGCTTCACGACCCGACAGGCGCCCGGATGCGAGCGTAGGATCGACGGATGCGTCTCTTCGGGAAGGGCCAGCGCGGGACGAAGGTGTTCTATGCGACCGACGTCCACGGGTCGGAGCGGACGTGGAGGAAGTTCCTGAACGCCGCGAAGTTCTACGGCGCCGACGTCCTGGTGATGGGCGGGGACGTCATGGGCAAGCTCGCCATCCCGATCATCCGCGAGGCCGGCGGGTCGTACCGGGCGACGATCCATGGCCGGGTCGAGCGGGTGACCAGCGAGGCCGAGGTCGAGGCGCTGCGCGGCCTCATCGGTGACCTCGGGTTCTACGACGTCGTGATGGACGAGGACGAGTACACGGCGACGCAGGCGGATCCGGACGCGGTCGAGCGGCTGTTCGTTCGCCTGGCGACGGAGCGGGTCGCGCGCTGGATCGACCTGGCCGAGTCCCGCCTGGCCGGGACCGGGATCAAGGTCTACGCGACGGGCGGCAACGACGATCTCACCGAGGTCATGGCCACGATGGACCGGACCGACACCAGGGCATTCGTGGCCTGCGAGGACCGGGCCGTCCCGCTCGACGACGAGCACGTGATGATCAGCATGCCGTACGTCAATCCGACGCCCTGGAAGACGCCCCGCGAGGACGACGAGGCCGGGCTGGCGGCGCGGATCTCGGCCCTCGCGGCGCCGTTTGCCGACCACGGCAAGGTCATCTTCAACTTCCACGCCCCGCCGGTCGATTCGACGCTTGACACCTGTCCGATGCTCGATGCGACAACAGATCCACCGAGCCAGGTGGTCAAGGGAGGGCAGCCGGTCCTGTATGGCGCCGGGAGCACGTCGATTCGCGAGGCGATCGAGCGGTATCAGCCGATGCTCGGGCTGCACGGCCACATCCACGAATCGCAGGCCGTCGCCAGGCTCGGTCGAACCGTCTGCGTCAACCCCGGCAGCGAGTACGGAGAGGGCGTGCTCAGGGGCTGCCTGCTGACGATCGCCGGCGGCAAGGTCACCAGCTATCAGATGACCGCCGGCTGAGGAGCGCCCCCGCGTCGATGCCCAAGTCGGCGCGGAGCACGGGCGGAGGAGGTGCAATCGCGCGTTGAGGTCGAGGTGAGGGGCGGTCCGATCCCGGATCGCCGGTCCAATTCCGCATGTATCGAGGTGATGGAATGGCGGCTGTGACCACGGTCCCGGAGGTCTTCGTCAGGAAGTCCTCCGGCCTTGTCCGCGTGATGTCGGCGCGATCGGCGTTCGTCTACAACGTCCTGACGATGGGCCTGATCTTTCCCTGGACGTACCTCTGGGCGCCGGGCGCACTGCCGGGGGGCCAGCTCGTCTGGGGCATCCTCCTCGCGATGGTCCTCGAGATCCCGATCGCCCTCGCCTACGTGTGGCTCTCGACGGCCCTCCCGCGATCCGGTGGCGACTACGTCTTCCAGAGCCGCGTGCTCGGCGGCGGGATCGGCTTCACGCTGGTCTTCTCCGGGTTCGTGATCTGGATCCTGCAATGGGTCGCCCTGTCGGGCTGGCTGCTGTCGTCGCTTGGCTTCGCGCCGTTGTTCCTGGGCCTGGGCGCCGCGACGGGATCCACCGCGCTCGTTGACCTGGCCTCGTGGTTCACCACCGGGACGGGCATCGTCGTGACGAGCATCGCCAACGCGCTCGTCGCGATGCTGATCCTGACCTCGGGATTCAAGAACTACGTCCGGCTCCAGCGGGTCATGTGGGTGGCGATCCTGGTCGCCTTCGCGACGATGCTCGTGGTCCTGTTCACGACCGCGTCCGCTGACGTGCCTGGCAAGCTCGACGCGTTTTCGGCCGCCATCGGCGGCTCACCGACGTTCTACCAGGACTCGGTCGCCGCGGCCCAGGCCGGCGGCGTCGAACTGAACCCGGCATTCAGCCTGCTGGCAACGTTGCTGATCGCCCCGATCGCCTGGACCTCGCTCCAGTGGGCGACCTACTCGGCGCAGCAGAACGGTGAGATCAAGTCGGCCGGGAATTTCCGCGACCAGCTGTTCATCATCGTCGGGTCGCTCATCCTCACGGGCCTGCTGCTGGCCCTCCTCGCGGTGGTCCTCCAGAACACGATCGGCACCGAGTTCCTCTACGTGGCCGGTGCGGGGTACTGGGGCGCCGCGGACGTCTCGCTCGCAGGGTCATACCTGTGGCCGAACATCATCGCGACGGCGCTCGCCAACAACCCCATCGTGACGATCCTCATCGCGCTCGGGTTCATTCTCAACGCCCACCAGATCGTCCACAACTGCTACATCGGCATGACCCGGGTCATGGTCGCGATGTCGCTCGACCGCCTCCTTCCCGAGATGGTCAGCCGCGTGTCGGATCGGTTCCACACGCCGGTCAATGCGCACGTGATCTACTTCCTGGCCAGCCTGCCGGTCATCTACCTGTACAGCAACTACTCGGTCGATGACGGTGCCGGTGGCACCACCACGTGGACGTCGTTGACGCTCGGCGTCACGTTCGCCTGCGGTTACGTCTTCGTCGGAACGGCCATCGCCGGCGCCCTGCTCCCGTTCCGGGCCAAGTCGCTCTACGAAGCCTCGCCTGGCGCGGCGTACAAGTTCATGGGCATGCCGCTCGTGACGATCGTCGGCACGCTCGGCGCGATCGCCGGAGCGATCTTCCTGTACCTGTTCCTGACCAAGGAGGAACTCGGCCTCACCAGCGACCTCGCCTACCAGGTGGTGGGACTCGTCCTGCTCTTCTCGCTCGGCTGGTACCTCGTGACGTACTTCGTGCGTCGATCGGCCGGGATCAACGTCAACTACGCGTTCAAGGAGATCCCGCCGGAATGATCGGCGCTCCCTGTTGACGGTTCGCAACGGCCCGGGCAGCGCCCGGGCCGTTCGATTTTCAGCCGGCCGTCGCGCCAGGTCCTCAGCCGGCGGCGGTTGCCTCGAGCCAGCCCTCGAAGTCGGGCCCGTCGAGCATCGCCTCGGCGCGGGCCCAGCGCTCCACGGCCCAGCCCCAGAAGTCGTAGTCGATCGGGGAGATCCGGGCCTGGATGGCGGCCCACAGGCACCATCCGACGTCGGACAAGATCATCTGGAGCCGGCAGCGCGCCAGGAGCGCCGACGTTGCCTCCCCGAAATACGCGGCAACCAGCTCGCGCAGCCGAGCCTCGTCGAAGCCCAGTTCCTGGGCCGTGTTGCCGAGTTCGAACGTCGGGTCGTTGTTGCCGCTGTACTCGTAGTCGACGATCCACAGCCGCGCGCCGTCATCGAGGTAGTTCTCGGCCAGCAGGTCGTTGTGGCACGGGACCGTCGGCACGGGCCGCGCTCGGAGCGCCGCATCGATCCTCGGCACGGCACCGAGGTGCTCGCGATAACCGTCCGGGACCGGGATCTCTCGCTCGTCGATGACGCCCAGGTAGCGGGCCGAGAGGGCCACCATGTCAAAGTCGTCCCGGAACCTCGGACCGGCATGAAGGTGCCGGAGCGCGTCCGCGATCCGGGCCGGCTCGCCCGGCGCCTGGAACGCGGCATTCGACATCGTCGTCGCATCCAGCCACTCGAGGACGATCACGTTCCAGCGCGGCAGGTGGTGAAGGACCCGCGCCCCGACCCCGGCCTCGGCGGCCGCGATCGTATTCGCCAGCTCGTTGCCTCGGTCCACGGCGAGCAGGTCGGTCGCCACGCCGGGAATCCGGACGAAGTGCGACGTTCCATCGACCGTGACCCGGAAGTTGCGGTTGGTCAGCCCGCCCGAGATGGGCGTCACGTCGATCCGGGCGCCGGTCCACGACGGAATCGCGGCGATGACGTCCTCGATCGACGGTTCCACGGTGCGGACTCCCTCGGCGTGCTGGACCGGCCCGGAGCGTACACGAGCCGATCTATCTGCCGCCCGCCGACGCGGCGACGGTCCACGCGGCAGGTCGCTGCTCGGTACGCTGTGCCGATCGGACGCGACCGGGACCTGCCCGCGGCGCGACAGCGAAGCGAGGAGTCGAGCGCGCATGGTGGAGCAGGCCCGGGCGGTCATCATCGGCGGGGGTGTCGGCGGGACGTCGATCGCCTACCACCTCACGGAGCTCGGATGGAAGGATGTCGTCCTGGTCGACCGAGCGGAGTTGACGTCCGGCTCCACGTTCCACAGTGCCGGCCTCGTCGGCCAGCTCCGCAGTTCCGTGACCCTGACCAGGATGATGATGTACGGGGCGGAGCTGTATCGGCGGCTGACCGCCGAGACCGGGGTCGACGTGTCGTGGCACGAGGTGGGATCCCTGCGCCTGGCATCGACTAAGGCCCGCTACGAGGAGCTCCAACGACAGGCCGGCTGGGCGAAGACGTTCGGGCTGCCACTCGAGCTGATCTCGGCCCAGGAGGCGCAGGATCGCTTCCCGCTCATGACCCTCGACGGGGTTCTCGGGGCGGTCTGGCTGCCGACGGACGGCTGGCTCGATCCGTCGGGGCTCGCGCAGGCCCTGGCAGCCGGTGCCCGCGCCCGCGGCGCGCAGATCCGGCAGCACACGCGCGTCGTGGCGGTCAACGTGGACCGGGGGCGCGTGACCGGGGTCGAGGTCGAGGCGCGCGACGGCTCGCGGGAGACGATCGCGGCCGACGTCGTGGTCAACGCCGGTGGCATGTACGCCCCCGAGATCGGACGGCTCGCCGGGGTGACCATCCCGATCATCCCGATGGCGCACCAGTACCTGTTCACCCACTCGATGGAGGGCGCCGTTCCGGGCCTCCCGACGATGCGCGACCCCGACAACCTGTGCTACTTCCGCGAGGAGGTCGGCGGGCTCTGCATGGGCGGCTACGAGCGCGACCCTGCCCCGTGGTCCCTCGACGGCGTTCCCGCCGACTTCAATCATCGCCTCCTCGATCCCGACTGGCCGCGCTTCGAATCGATCATGGAGGGGGCCATCCGACGGGTCCCTGCCATCGCCGACGCGGGCGTGACCCGGATGATCAACGGCCCCGAGGCGTTCACCCCGGACAACGAGTTCATCCTCGGCGAGAGCGAGGTTCGCGGCTTATTCGTCGCGGCGGGCTTCTGCGCACACGGCATCGCGGGGACCGGCGGCATCGGCCAGCAGATGGCCCGCTGGATCGTGGATGGCGAGCCCGAGCTCGATCTCTGGAAGATGGACATCCGCCGCTTCGGTGGCCAGTACCGGAGCCAGAAGCTGACGCTCGCCCGGACCTATGAGAACTACGCGACGTACTACGACATCCACTACCCGAACGAGGAACGGCACGCCGCCCGGCCGCTCCGGATCTCGCCCGCCTTCGACGAGCTCAAGGCGCTCGGCGTCGAGTTCGGCGAGAAGTCGATGTGGGAGCGCCCGAACTGGTTCACGCCCAACGAGGACGGTGCCGGCGTGTCGGACCGAGCAACGCTCGAGGCCCTGCGACCCCGCGGCTGGGCCGGCGAGCACTGGAGTCCCGCGATCGGGGCCGAGGCGCTCGCGACGCGGACGCATGCCGGGTTGTTCGACGAATCGAGCTTCGCCAAGATCGAGATCGAGGGCGCCGGCGCGCTGGCCTATCTCCAGTACCTGTGCGACAACGACATCGACAAGCCCGTCGGGAGCGTCATCTACACGCAGATGCTCAACCGGCGTGGCGGGATCGAATGCGATTTCACCGTCACGCGCCTGGCCGACGACCGGTTCCTCATCGTCACCGGCACCGCCTTCGGCAATCACGATCTGGGCTGGATCCGGAAGCACCTGCCCGATGACGGCAGCGTGCGCGTCCGGGACACGACATCGGCACGTGCCTGCTTCGGGCTGTGGGGGCCCAAGGCCCGCGACATCCTGGCGCCCCTGACGAAGGACGACATCTCCGACGCGGGCTTCCCGTACATGACCGCCCGCGAGATCACCATTGCCGAGATCCCCGTCCTCGCGTTGCGCGTCACGTACGTCGGCGAGCTCGGCTGGGAGCTCTACCCGCCGGCCGAGTACGGCCGGGCGCTCTGGAACGCGCTGTGGGCGGCCGGGCAGCCGCATGGCCTGACCGCGTGCGGCTATCGCGCCATCGACGCCCTGCGCCTCGAGAAGGGCTATCGCGTCTGGTCCAGCGACATCACCCCGGAGGAGACCCCGTACGAGGCGGGTCTCGGGTTCGCCGCGCGCCTGGACAAGGGCACCGACTTCATCGGTCGCGAGGCGCTCGTGGCCGCGAAGGCTGCCGGCCCGCGCAAGCGGCTCCGCTGCCTGGTCCTCGACGATCCCCGGTCCGTGGCCCTCGGCAACGAGCCCGTCCGGGTCGGCGGGAGCATCGTCGGGCGGGTGACGACCGGTGGCTACGGGTTCGCGGTCGAGCGGTCCATCGCGTATGCCTACCTGCCGCCGGCGGACGCCGCGATCGGGACGCGCGGGGAGATCGACATTTTCGGCGTGTGGGTCGGCTTCGAGGTTGTTCGGGAGCCCATGTGGGACCCGGAGGGAACGAGGATCCGGTCATGACCGACACGCGGGCCCACGGGTCGCGCGGCGCCCCGGATTTTGGGCGCGCGTGGAGTGCCTCGCTCCGCAACGGGTCCGAGGCGGAACTCCGGGGCTGGGTGGACGCGGCGCTCGGCTGGTGCGATGCCGCGGACGACATTGCGCTCCGCCACTTCCGCCAGAGTCCGGTCACGTCGCGCAAGCCCGATCGGACCTTCGTGACCGAGGCCGACACGGCGGTCGAGCGCCTGCTCCGCGAGCGCATCGCCGACGCATTCCCGGGCCACGGCGTGCTGGGTGAGGAATTCGGAACCGATGCGGGTGGCGCCTCGGTCCGCTGGATCGTGGACCCGATCGACGGGACCCACAACTTCCTGCGCGGGATCCCCATTTTCGGGACGCTCATGGGGGTGGAGCGCGACGGCGTCCTCCAGGCCGGGATCGTGTCCGCCCCGGCGCTCGGCGGGCGCTGGTACGCCTGGCGGGGCGGGGGAGCCTGGGGCGCCGGCCCGATGGCGGGGATCGACCGAGCCGGCACGCCGCGCCGCCTCGAGGTGAGCGGGATCGCGCGCCTGGACGACGCGCAGATCGTGTATGGCGCGGGCCGCGAGATCGAGGCGTCCGGCGCGGCCCCCGGCTTCGGTCGCCTGCTCGATGCGAGCTGGCGCGCCCGTGGTTACAGCGACTTCTGGGGCTACATGCTCGTCGCGGAAGGGGCGGCCGACGCCATGATCGAGGTCGGGCTCAAGGTCTGGGACATCGCCGCGCCCGCGGTGATCGTCGAGGAGGCGGGTGGGCGCGTGACGGACTTCGGGGGTCGCCGTATCTTCGATGGCGGCACCACGCTGGCATCGAATGGCGTCCTGCACGAGGCCGCGCGGTCCGTGCTGGTCGAGGCATCAACGGGAGACGAGCCATGACCGAGGGCATCCCTGCAGCGGCCGAGGCACCGCCCAGCCAGGGCACCGATTCGAGCACGGCCACGGGCAGCAACCCCGCCCGCCGGGCCCAATTCCTCGCAACCGAGCACTGGAGCCTCCTGGCAACGCGGTCGATGAGCTGGAACGAGTCGTTCGCCAGGACCGGGATGTTCCTGACGTCGCTCTCGACGGCCACGGTCTCGCTGGCGCTCGTCGGTTCGGCCACGAGCTTCGGGCCGGAGTTCGTGGTGTTCGCTCTCGTGGTCCTGTCGATCACCCTGTTCCTCGGCGTCGCCACGTTCGTGCGCCTCTCGCAGGTCAACAACGAGGACCTCTACTGGGTCGCGGGGATGAACCGGCTCCGGCGCCAGTACGCCATGCTCGAGCCCGGGATCGAGGACGAGTTCGTCGCCGGCATCAGCCTCGACGCGACCGGCTTCGCCCAGACCTACGGGGCGATGAACGTGACCGGTTTCTCGGCGCTCCACGTCTTCGTGACGACGCCCGGGGTCATCGCCGTCGTGTGTTCGGCCATCGCCGCGGTGATCGCGGCCCTTGTGGCGTTCCAGGTCGCGCCGGCGATGGCATCGGCCGTCCCGGTCGGGCTCCTGGTCGGGATTGCCTCGATGGCCCTGTTCATCGCCTACGCCAAGCGCGATGCCGGTGCCTACATCGCCCGGATGATCCGGTTCCAGGACTCCAAGGACGCGTCGGTCCAGCAGCGACAGGCTGATGGACGGTGAGCGCTGAGGGGATGCCCGCAGGGGACGTGATGCCGCCGGTCAGCCAGGAGGCGGCGCCCATCGGCGACGGCCATGCGGACGGGGCGGATCCGCTGCTCGATCCACGAGCGCTCCAGATCCTGACGACCGAGCACTGGAGCCTCCTGTCGTCGCGCTCGCTGTCCTACAACGAGGCCTTCAGCCGGGCGGGCATGTTCCTCACGTTCCTGTCCGCCACGCTGATCGTCGTGGGATTCCTGATCTCGTCGCCGACGTTGTCGGGTGCCGTGCTGCCGGTCACCGGCCTGCTCCTGGCCGTCGACCTGTTCATCGGACTCGCGACGATCGGCCGCCTTGCCGGTGCCGCCGGTGAAGAGTTCACGGCGATTCGCGGCATGAACCGGATCCGCCACGCCTATTCGGAGATGGTCCCGGGGATCGACCGCTACTTCGTGAGTCCCATCCATGACGATGCGCGAGGCGTGTTGTCGATGTTCGGCGACGCCGGTGGCAATTCGGTCCTGGAGGGCATCGCACACGGCCTGACGACCACGATCGGCATGCTCATGGTGGTCAATTGCGTGCTCGTCGCTGCGCTGATCGGGGTCATCGCCACGGGTGCGGGCGGCTCAACGATCGTCGCCATCGGTCTTGGCGTCATTGGATTTGCCGCGATGTTCGGCGTGTTCACCTATGCGGGCATGAAGGTTTCGATGCGGGTCGCGGACGGCCCATCGGCGATGTTTCCGACACCCACCGAGGGTCCACGAAAGGACTGAAGGACTCCGTCCTCCGGCCTGGTGCGCGGGTGCACAGGACCATCGAACGGCTCGGCGCCAGGCGGTCGGGGTCGTAGCATCGAACGATGGGAGCACGACACCGCGCCGCTCGAATCCTGGGCATCGCCGTGCTCGCGGCCGGCTGTGGCATCCCGGTCTCGACCACGGCTCCGTCCCTCGGGATTGATGCCGTCAGGGCGAGCCCGGGCCCCGTGCTGACCGCCGCTCCCGTGGCCACCGACGGTGCCGCGCCGGGGACTTCCGTGACGCCGAACGGGGGCCTCGAGCCCTCCGCTGCCGCGCCGATGCCGACAGCGTCCATCCGCCCGGTTGCCACGACCCCGCCGAAACCAACGCCGAAGCCCACGAGCCCGCCGACTCCCGGGCCGACCGCCTCGCCGCCGCCGACGGCGGCGCCGGCGCCCATCCCGCCCCTCTCGGCCTGCCCGATCTTCCCGAGCTCCAATGTCTGGAACAAGCGGGTCGACGGACTGCCTGTGGCCGCGAACAGCGATGCGATGATCGCCGCGATCGGGCTCGGCGCATCGCTTCACCCGGATTTCAGCAACGCCGGCGGCTACGGGATCCCGTTCAACATCGTCGGGACGGCGACGGCGCGCTCGACCGTGACCTTCGACTATGCCGACGAGTCCGACGCGGGTCCCTATCCGATCCCGGCCAAGCCGAAGATCGAGGGTGGGAGCGACCGCCACATCCTGATGATCGACACGAACGACTGCCGCCTCTACGAGCTGTTCGCGGCGGCCAAGGTCGGTTCCACCTGGACCGCCGGGTCGGGCGCGATCTGGAACCTCAAATCGAACGCGCTCCGCCCCGATGGCTGGACAAGCGCCGACGCCGCGGGCCTGCCCATCTTCCCGGGCCTCGTCCGGTATTCGGAGGTGGCCGCCGGCGCCATCCGCCACGCGATCCGGTTCACCGCGTCGTCCACCTGCAGCGGCTACCTCTACCCGGCGCGCCACAAGGCCGGCAGTGGTCTGTGCACCACAAAGCCGCCGATGGGCCTCCGCGTCCGGCTCAAGGCCTCGGTGGACATCTCGGGCTACGGACCGCAGTCGCAGGTCATCCTGCGGGCGCTCCAGCAGTACGGGATGCTCCTCGCCGACAACGGCTCGCCCTGGTACATCACGGGCGCGCCCGACAGCCGTTGGAACGACGACGAGCTGCACGGCCTCGGCGGGATCAAGGGTTCGGACTTCGAGGTCGTCGACACGACCGGCTTCGTGAACGGCTAGGCGAACTCGAGCCGCATCAGCCAGCGCGGCAGGCCCGCGCTGTGGGCATCGGTCAGCAGGACACGCCGGAAGCCGGCTGCCTCGAACATCGAGGTGAACCCCACGAACCCGAATGATGTCGAGACCCTCGCGCCGGCCGGGTCGATGGGATAGGACTCGACCCCCGGTGCACCCTGGCTCCGGGCATAGTCGATGGCACCCTGGAGGAGTGCTCGAGCCACGCCTCGACGACGGTACCCGGGCCGGACGACGAAGCACCCGATGGACCACACCGGGACGGCATCCGCGGCCGGGATCGTTCGCGAGTTGAGGAGCCGTGGCATCGCCGCTCGGGGGCCCAGCCCGCACCAGCCGACGGGCTCGCCGTCGAGGTAGGCGATCAGGCCCGGCGCGTATTCGCCGACTGCCACCTGGGCCTCCAGCGCATCCCGGTTCGCGGCGGGTCCCGAGAACCCGCGTGCCCTGGACGAGCCGCGCCACGACTGGCACCAGCAGCCCTGCTCCGTGGTGCCGCCGAGGAGCGTCACCACATCGGGCCATCGCTCAGGGGTCGCCGGCAGGACGACGACATCTCCGGGCGCCAGGGGCTCGTGCCGCGCGGCCACGGTCAGGCTGCCTCCACCTCGGCGGCGTGGGTTGCCATCTCGGCCCATGGCCCGAGCAGTTGCTCGCGCTCGTCCGCGTCGATCTCATCCCACAGGATCACGGTCACGACCGCAAGCTCGAGCGAGGCCAGGAACCGGACCCGATCCTCAGGAGTCGCGACGTTGGTCCGCGTGAGGAGGGCGGCGTTGGCGCCACCGAGGGCCGAGGTCGCGGCCTGGACGGCGAATTCCCGGAACTCGGCGAGTGCCGCCAGGACGCCGGCCCGCCTGGATCCGGTGCCGATCAGGTCCTGGACCCGTGCCAGCGCCGCGAGGCGGTCATCCGGATCGTGCGACGACGCGGCGAAGACGGTGTACAGGTCGCTATCCAGCTGCTCGAAGGCGTCCGCAAACCGATCCAGGCGTGCCCGCGCGTCGTCCGAGAGGCGATCGATCGGATCGGACGTGCCGGACCTCACGCGCCGGCCGCGCGGAGGCTGTCCTCAAGGATGGACAGGGCCCGGTCGACCTCGTCGGCGGTGGTCACGAGCGGCGGAATGATCCGCGACACGTTGCCGTACGAGCCCGCCGACAGGACGATGAGCCTCCGCTCCAGGGCGCCGGCGATGACCCGCTTCGCGAGGTCCGCGTCGGGGCTGCGTCCGTCCCCCACGCCCGGCTTGACGAGCTCCATCGCGACCATGCAGCCGAGGCCGCGGACATCGCCGAGGACCGGATGATCGGCCTGGAGCTCGCGCAAGCCGCCGGCCAGCTGTGCGCCACGGGCCCGGGCGTTGGCGATCAGGTCCTCGTCCTCGATGACGTCGAGGGTGGCGAGCGCCGCGGCGCAGGACACGACGTTGCCGCCGTACGTGCCGCCGTGGGTCCCCGGGGCGAACGCCGCCAGGACCTCCTGCCGCGCCAGGATCCCGGACAGTGGCATGCCCGAGGCGATGCCCTTGGCCATCACGAGGATGTCCGGGTCGACGCCCCAGTGCTGGACCGCGAACATCTCGCCGGTTCGCCCGAAGCCCGTCTGGACCTCGTCGGCGATGAGCAGGATCCCGTGCTGCCGGGTGATCTCCCGAAGGCGGGGCAGGAATGTCGGTGGCGGGACGATGTAGCCGCCCTCGCCCTGGACCGGCTCCACGATGATCGCGGCGACCTTGCTCGGATAGATGACCTGGTGGAACAGCAGGTCGAGCTCGGCCTCCCAGTCGCACGTGCAGTTGGCATCGGGCGCGTGCCCGCCGCCGGCGGCCTGGTAGCAATACGGGAACTTGGTGTGGTAGACGGAGCCGGGCAGCGGCTCGAAGGCGGCACGGTAGACGTCCTTGGCGGTCGTGAGGGCCATCGTCTGGGCCGTGCGACCGTGGAACCCGCCCCGGAAGCTGATGATCACGGGCCGGCCGGTCGCCACGCGGGCGAGTTTCACCGCTGCTTCGACGGCCTCGGCCCCGGAGTTCGAGAGGAAGGCGCCCCACGGCCCGCCGGGCATGAGCTTCGAGAGGCGGTCGTAGAGGCGCAGCCCGGGCTCGTGGTAGACGATGTTCTGCTGGCCATGGAGCAGCTTGGCGGCCTGGGCCTGCACGGCGGCCACCACCCGAGGATGGGCATGGCCGGTGTTGGTGACGCCGATCCCGGACGAATAGTCGAGGTAGCGATCACCGGACGTCGTGATCAGCCAGGAGCCCTCGCCGCGATCGACGTTGATGTTGGTGATCCGGCCCCAGACCGGCGGGACCACCGAGTGATCGGGGATCGGCCGCTCGACGGACGTCTCGGACATGGTCGTCATGGCTGTGCTCCTGCGCGTCGACAAAGGATAGGCGGCGGGGCGATCGACCGCCCCGGATCAGCGAACGCGGATGGGCGCGGCCTTGCCGCTCCGCGACTGGAACCACGTCCCGAAGGCCACGGCGCCGACGGCGATCAGGAAGATCGCGGTTCCGATGACATGGACCTGGGGTGGCAGGTTGTTCCGGATCGTCCCCCAGACCCAGACCGGGAACGTGTTCACGAGGCCGGAGGTGAAGTTCGTGATGATGAAGTCGTCGATCGAGAGCGAGAAGGCCAGGAGTGCCGCCGCGATGATCCCCGGGCGGATCAGCGGGAAGGTCACCTTCCAGAAGGTGACCCATTCGTTCGCGCCGAGGTCCATGGCCGCTTCCTCGAGGTTCCGGTCGAAGCCCTGGATCCGGGCCTTCACGGTCACGACGACGTAACTGATGTTGAACATCACGTGGGCGATGATGATCGTGTTCAGCCCGAGCGGAAAGAAGATGCCGGGCGGGATGATCGACTTGAACGGCTCCTGCGTCGCCGTTGCCACGAAGATCGACAGGAGGCTCGCCCCGAGCACGATCTCGGGCGTGGCCATCGGGATGAAGATGAACAGGTTGGTCCCGTTCTTGCCCCGGAAGGAGTACCGCACGAGGGCCAGCGCGATCAGCGTGCCGAGGATCGTGGCGATGACCGTGGCGATCGCGGCCACGAGGATGGACGTGGCCAGGGCATCAGCGAGGCCCGGCCGGTTGAGCGGGTTGAGCCAGGCGTCGATCGAGAACTCGGCCCACACGAAGTTGAACTTTCCTTCGGGCTTGTTGAACGAGAAGATGATCATCACGAGGACGGGCAGCATCAGGTAGACGATCGTGGCGGCCGTCAGGACCTTGAGGAGCCAGCGATCGAGGAATGCGGCGAGCCGGTTGCTCCGTTCGTCGCGCGGCATGCCCCGGAGGCGGCCAAGGCGGGATGCGGCGGTCATGCGGTCCCGCCCGTCAGTTCGTCCGTGCCGAGCAATCGCGCATACAGCGCGATCGACAGGAGAATGCCGGCCATGAGGATGAACGCGAGCGCCGCGGCGATCGGGTAGTCGTTCTGGGCGAGGAAGCGGCCCTGGATGACGTTGCCGACCATCTGGGTCGTCGGGCTGCCCAGGAGTTGCGCATTGACGTAGTCCCCGATGGCCGGGATGAACGTCAGGATCGATGCCGCGAACACGCCGGGCAGTGAGAGCGGGAACGTCACCCGAATGAACGACTGGCTGACCAGGTAACCGCCGATCACGCCACCGACCACGGCGCCGATGACCATCCCGACGAGGATCCCGGTGATCGTGGCGTCCTCGCCGGTCGCACTCGTGTAGCCCAGGCCGAGCTGGAGGGCGATGAGGAGGAGTGCTCCCGCGATGCCGCCCACGATCGCTCCGCCGCGCCGCCAGGGACCCGCATACAGGTCCTGGGCAGCCTCGATGAGGCGCCGGTCAACCTTGTCGATCGAGATGTACAGCGGCAGCACCATGAACGGCAGGAACTGGTAGGTCAGGCCGCCGACGACCGCGAGGGGCGTCCCGAGGATGCTGAAGTTCGCCGGAACCACGTGGAGCACGTCCCGGACGAGGGCCAGCAGGGGCCCGTCGTTGCCCAGGATGATCTTCCAGCTGATGGTCCGGATCAGGAAACTCGTGAAGAACGGCGCGATGACCATGAACAGCAGGAGGCTCTTCCACCGGCCGCCCTTGAACGCGATCGAATAGGCGAGGGGATAGCCGATCAGGAAGCACAGGATCGTGGCCAGCCCGCCGTAGACGATCGAATTCCGGAAGTTGTTCGAGAACTGGTCGATGCCGCCGGTGAAGTTCTGCCAGTCCCAGACCTGGGGCGGTGTCGTGAAGCCGGTCCGAAGCGTGCCTTCGGACAGGCTGAACAGGAGCATCTGGAGGTTCGGGACCACGAAGAACAGCAGCAGCCACAGGAGCCCTGGGGCCATGAGCAGGTAGGGAATGGCGCGCCGACTTCGGAGCGTCTTCCGCATCCTGCCCTCCCGTCATGAGCGAGCCGTGGCCGTTTGCCCGGTCACGGCTCGTGGTCCTCTGCCTATGCGCCTTCGAGGTTGGACGCCAGGTCGGCCCACTTGATGTCGTCGGCATCCTCGAGGGCCGGCTGCGGGAACATGTTCTTGGCGGTCGCGGCCGACGGGAAGAGCAGCTCGTTGGCCGCCAGATCGGGATCGGTCTTGGCGATCTCGTCGGCGACGCCCTTGACCGGCGAGATGTAGTAGATCCAGGCCGCAAGGCGGGCCGCGTTCTTGACGTCATAGACGAAGTCGATCATCGCCTCGGCCGCGCCCTTGTGCTTGGCACCCTTGGGGATGAGCATGTTGTCGGTCCAGATGACGGCACCTTCCTCGGGGAAGTCGAACCGGTCGTCCTCGCCGCCGGACGAGGCGAGGTCACCCGACCAGACCATGGCCGCCCAGGTGTCGCCCGAGCCGAAATCCTGGAGGTACTCGTTGCCCGTGAACTTGCGGATGTGGCCGCTGTCCACGTACGGCTTGATGTAGTCGTGGACCTTCTGGGCGTCCTCGTAGGTCATGTCGGCCGGGAGGTGCGTGATGTCGCCCTTGGCCTTGAGCATGAGCCCGACGAGCGAGAACGTATCGGGGTACCCGGTCAGCATCGTGACCTTGCCCTTGAAGGCTGGATCGAAGAGGTCCTCGACCTTGGTCAGGTCTCGGCCCGTCGACTTGACGTTGTAGCCGACGCCGGTCGCGCCCGACTGCCACGGGAAGTGCATCTTCATGTCCGGGTCCCAGGACAGGCCCTTGAGCTCGTCCCGGACGTTGGCATGGGCGGTCGGCGTGTTGGCCGCGTTGATCTCCTCGATCCAGCCGGCCCGGATGACCCGGGCGGCCATGTAGTCGGTCAGGACGATGAGGTCCCAGCCCGAATCGAGGCCGGCGCCCAGGAGCGGTGCCAGCGTGGCGTAGAAGTCCTCGTTCGCCTCGATGTCTTCCTTGTAGTTGACCTCGATGCCGTACTTGGCCTTGAAGTCGGTCAGGGTCGGGGACGAGCTCTCATCCTCGGTCAGGTCGATGTACGCCGGCCAGTTCGCGAAATTGAGCGGTCCGCTGATCTCGTCGGTCGAAGGCTTCGGCGAGCTGCCGGCTCCACACGCGGCGAGGAAGCCGGCCACGCCGGCGAGGGTGGTGCCCTGGATGAAGACCCGCCGGGTCAGCGGCGTGCTTCGGATCAGGCTGTCGAGATCGTTCACGGATGGACTCCTCCTGCTTGGACTCGGGGAACCGGGGTCAGTCGACGTCCGGTGATGAACTGGTGGTTGTCGAACTCGTTGGGACCGCGAACGTGTGTTCGGCGGACCAGCTCAGGTGCACTTCCTGGCCGGGCTGGTGGAGCGACCCGTGCGACGCCCGCCCGATGTTCTGCTCGAACACCGTCAGGCGCGCTCCGCTCGGGGACTTGATGATGTAGCTGGTCGAGGCGCCAAGGTAGGACGCGTCCATGACCCGTCCCTTGAGGCGGTTCGCGGTCTCGGGAATGGTCGCCGCGTCGGCGTGGAGGCGGATCTTCTCGGGCCGAACGCCGACCTTGATCGAGGTCTCGCCATTCACCGCGGCGGCGGGCACGCGGACCATGACGCCATCCGCGAGGGTTGCCATGACGTTGTCGCCATCGGCCTGGCCGAGGGTCGCCGGGAGCAGGTTGCTGACGCCCAGGAAGCCGGCCACGAACTCCGTCGCCGGGCGCTCGTAGAGCGTCTCGGGATCCCCGAGCTGCTCGTACTTTCCGCGGTTCATGACGGCGATCCGATCGGACATCGTCATCGCCTCCTCCTGGTCGTGGGTCACGTAGATGAACGTGATTCCGACCTCTTCCTGGATGCGCTTCAACTCGACCTGCATCTGCTTCCGGAGCTTGAGGTCGAGCGCACCGAGCGGCTCGTCGAGGAGGAGGACCGAGGGCTTGTTGACGAGGGCACGGGCAAGCGCCACGCGCTGTGCCTGGCCGCCCGAGATCTGGCCCGGCTTTCGGCGCTCGTAGCCCGGCAGCTCCACGAGCTCGAGCATCTCCGACACCCGCTGCCTGACCTCGGATTCCTCGATGTGCCGGCGACGGAGCCCGAAGGCGACGTTGTCGAAGATCGACAGGTGGGGGAACAGGGCGTAGTTCTGGAAGACGGTGTTGACGTTGCGCTGGTAGGGCGGCAGCCAGGTCACGTCCTGGCCGGCCAGCTCGATCTTGCCGGACGTCGGCTGCTCGAACCCGCCGATCATCCGGAGGGTCGTGGTCTTGCCGCAGCCGGACGGCCCGAGGAGGCTGAAGAACTCGCCGTCCTGGACCTCGAGGTCGATGTGGTCGACGGCAACGATCAGACCGCTGTCGTCCGGCTGGATGTACTTCGCGACCCGCCGACCGGTGGCGTCGCTCCCGAAGGCCTTGTAGACCTGGGTCAGCCGGACTTCGACTTCGGGCACGCTCGTCTCGATCCTCCGAACTGCGGGTCGCAACCGTCAGCGCCACACGCCAGTCCGCAAGCGGGGCAACGCGCGTCACCCGAGGATAGGCGGGGGGAAGTGGTCGTGTCAAACACCGCATGTCGTGAAATAGGTCGATCCGGAGTACGAATTTCGCACACTCGGAGCCACAATTCGTGGCAGATCGCCGGTCGCCGACTGGCCGGCTTGAATGCCTTCGCGGGCTTGTGCAGAGCGAGGGTCGATGTGGGCCTGCTGCGGGCGCCGTCCGGGGCCCGGATGCTCCACTTCCCGCTCGAAAAGCGGTCGGGCGGCACGACCGCGAGGTCGGGGCTACGATATCGACGCCAATCCCGTCGGAAATCACGCCCGGAGCCATCGAGGACCCCATGCCCCAGGTCACCGAAACCGCCGTCATGTCCGCGCTCAGTCAGGTCCAGGAGCCCGAGCTGGGCGGTGACCTGGTGACGCGCAACATGATCAAGGACCTGACCATCGAGGGGGCCGCCGTCGCGTTCACCATCGAACTCACGACCCCGGCGTGCCCGCTCAAGGACGAGATCGAGTCGCGGGTGCATGCGGCGCTCGATCCGATCGGCGTGGAATCGATCGCCCTCACCTGGGGTTCGATGGTTCGCCGGGCAACGCCCCGGACGGCCGAGCAACTGCTCCCCGGGGTGAAGAACGTCATCGCCGTCGCGTCCGGCAAGGGTGGCGTGGGCAAGAGCACCGTTGCCGTGAACCTCGCGGTCGCCCTCGCCAGGGACGGCGCGGCCGTCGGTCTCCTCGACGCCGACATCACCGGTCCGAATGTGCCGCTCATGCTCGGCCTGGACGGCCAGCCGGGCAAGAGCAAGGACGAGAAGATCGTGCCCCTCGAGCGCCACGGCGTGAAGGCGATCTCGATCCAGTTCTTCGTGCCCGCCGGCCAGCCCATCATCTGGCGCGGACCGCTCGTTGGCGGAGCGATCCAGCAGTTCCTCCGGGACGTCGATTGGGGCGAGCTCGACTACCTCGTCATCGACCTGCCGCCGGGGACGTCCGACGCGCAGCTGACGCTCGCCCAGGCCGTGCCGATCTCCGGGTCGGTCCTCGTGACGACGCCCCAGGAGGTGGCCCTCCTCGATGTCGACAAGGCCCTGGCCATGTTCAAGCGGATGAGCGTGCCGGTCATCGGCATCGTGGAGAACATGAGCGGCCTCGTCTGTCCCCACTGCGACGAGATCATCGACCTCTTCGGCCGTGGTGGCGGCGAACGCTTCGCGCGCGAGCACGATATCGAGTTCCTCGGGTCCATCCCGCTCGACATCACCGTCCGGCAGGGTGGCGATGTCGGCGTGCCGGCCGTGGCCCAACGCGAGCCCGGGGCCGCCGCGGTCGCGCTCCAGCACCTCGCCCGAACGGTCGCCGCGCGGATGAGCATCCGGGCCGCGAGCGGGGCCGGCCAGCCGGTGCTGACGATCTCCTAGGAGCGACGCTCCGGCATCGTGATCACGGGGGTGCCGCCCGCGGCCACTTCGATCTCCATCCGCGACAGCGCGGGCTGCACCCGGCCATCGGTCGGGGCGCAGATGGCGCGGATTGCCTCCAGGCGCTCGATCGGGTAGTGGACGAGGACGGCACGTGGCACGCCCGCCCGCACCGCGTGATCGACGGCCTCCTCGGCCGTCAGGTGGCCGCGCTTCAGGTCATCGAACTCGTCGGTGTGGAGGGTCGCCTCGAGGATCAGGAGCTCCGCACCACGGGCGAGGCCGACGACACTCTCCGCCGGGCCCATGTCGCCGGCGTAGATGACCCGTTCGCCCCCGGGTCCCGTGATCTCCATCGACCAGGCCGGGACGTAGTGGCCGATGGGATGCGGCCGGACGGTCATGTCACCGATCCGGAAGGCGATCCCGTCCGCGTACTCGTGGATCGAAAACGCCGCTTCGAAGAAGCCGGGTCGCTCGCTCATGACGATGGCCAGGTGGTCGAGCCGGTCCTTGCCGCCCGGTGGGAGGTGCAGGGCGAGGG